>JANXUO010000235.1 GCA_025356245.1 Hymenobacter sp. | reverse complement strand
ACGGTGCTGCCCGCCACGCTGCCGCTCGATACGGTAACGCCAGTGGGCGAACCCGTGAGCACCAGTTGCGCCGTAACGCCGGTGGCCGTGCTCGGCCCCAGGTTGGTCAGCAGCACCGAATACACCAGCACCGAGCCGGGGGTGGCCCCGGCCGGGCCGCTCACCGCAATCGAGAGGTCGGCCACCTGGGTGGTCGCCACCGTGGCGGTGGCGTTGGCGGCGCTGCCGTTGTTGTTGGCCGCGTTGGGGTCGTTGTCCGAAGTAGTCGAAACCGTGGCCGTGATGGAGCCACTGGCGGGCATCGTGCGCCGAATGACCGGCTAAAAGGTTGCCCCCGCGCCCAGCGTCTGGGTCGGGAAGGTGACATAGCCCGAGACGCCGTCGTAGGTGCCAAAGTTTGAAGCGCTTACCCCCGTCAGGCCCGTGCCCATGAACACGCTCACTATAAGGTTGGCCGCCCCGTTGGCCCCGCTGGTGTTGATGATGACCGGCAGAAACGAAACATTGGAGCCGGCCGGAGCCGTGGCCGGGGCCGAGATGGTCGCCGTCACGTCGGCCGCCGCGGTCAGGGCCGTGGTCACGGTGAACTGGTCGTTGGCCGTGGCCCCGTTCTGACTGGTGGTGGTGGCAATGTTGCTCACCGTATTCATGGTAGTACCCGTAGTGGGGGCCGTATACGAAAAGGTGAACGAGTCGCTCTGCCCGCTGGTCATCGTGCCGCCACTCGGCGCGTAGGTGATGGTGAACGGGCCGCCACCGCTCACCACCCCGCCCGTGGCCGTGATGCCGGTGGCCCCGGCTGGCACCGTGACCGTCCGCGTTACGCCAGCGGCCGTGCTGGGGCCACTGTTGGTGTAGGTCACCGTGAAGCTCACCGCGCCGCCCTGCGCCGCCGAGGCCGGGCCGGTGAGCGTCGTTGCTACGTCGGCAATCGGCGTAATGGTCTGCGTCAGGCTGAACGTGGGGTTGCTCGTGTTGGTCTGGTTAGTTGCCGACACCGTGGCCACCGCCGTGAACGGCGTGGCCGAAGCGGTGGCCGGAGCCGTGAAGTTGAGGGTGAAGTTGAGGGTGTTGCCGCCCTGCGCCAGCGTAGTCGAGCCGCTGGTAAACGTGACGGACCCCGCGCCCGAATTGTACGATGCTCCGGTAGCCCCCGCGCCGCCAAACGTTACCCCCGTCAGCCCCGTGGGCAGGCCCGTCACGGTGCGCGTCACGCCCGTGGCCCCAACAGCGCCCGTGCCGGTGTTGGTGACACCGACAGTTAAAGTGAGGGCGACGCCTGCATTTATTGGATTACTCGACGAAGTAATCGTCACGCCCATAAACGGGCTGGGCACCGTCACCGTGATGCTGAGGGTGGCCTGATTAGATACCTGGCCCTTTTCGTCCTGCACCGTATAGTTCACGCTTGCCGTACCTGCAAAGCCAGCCGTTGGCGTGAAGCTGATGGTGCCTTGGTTGGCCCCGGCTGCCGTGTTGGCCGTGAACGTGCCCCCCACCTGCGCGCCCACCAGTGTGACGGTGGCCTTGTTCAACGTCGAGGTGCCGTTGTCGTCAGCATCGGTGTCGTTGGCCAGCACGTTGATGTTGGGCACCGCCGTGGTGTTGGTGGTGGTGCCCCCGTTGTCGGCCACCGCCACCGGGTTGTTGTTGATGATGGTAATGGTGTACGTTACCGGACCAGTGGTTTGTTGCTGGTTGCCCCCGCCATTGGTGTCAGTCGCCGTAAAGGAGAACGTCACCGTGGTGTTCAGGGCCACGCCAGCAGCGGGCTTGAAGTACAGCCCCTGCGCGGGCGTGAACCCAGTACCTGTGGTCGTCGATACGAACGTGGCCGTATTACCCGCTCCCACAAACAAGTCTCCCACTGCACCATTGCGGGTGTAACTCGTAATAGAGTAACTCAGGTTAGAGCGAATCGTCGTGGCCGCTGGCGTTACGTTGGTGCGCAGGTTGTAAGACACTGATTGTGATTGGGGCGACGGCACGGTCGGGAAAGCCCAGGCCACTGAGCTTCCCAGCAGCATCAACGCCGTCAGCAGCCAGCCGAAGCGCCGCTGCGCCCGGCCCGCACGGGCCACCGTTGGCACCGGCCCGCTGGCCGCATTAGAAAGAAGAATGCCGCACGGGCCAGCACTAGGCTTGCTTGCATTCCGGGCAGCGGTGGCCGACCGGAACAAGGGGGAACGTAGGGTTGTCATCATATCAAAGGTTAGTTAAGCAGCAATTCTTAAGGGGCTATATCCAAACCCCACACAGCGGACTGGCGCACCCGCCAGACATTCAAAACTAGCAGCCCATCGGCCGCACAAAAAACCAACCCGGTGGACCGGGGTCAAAAAACGTTAAACCCGCCCAGCTGCCCGACTATCTGCCGGTGCCAACGGGCGCGGTGTGCAAAAGCTAAAGTTAGTAAAAGCCACAGGCTGGTTAAAATGAGGTTAAAGATAACCTGTTACCCCCTGCCTCCGTTGTTACTATTCGGTAAACCTTGGCACTTTGGCGACGAATACAGGAACAATCCTTGTTTGCGGTGCCGGTTTGCCGCCCGCGCCGGGCGTATCCTACGCCCGGCAACAACGGGCAGATTGCGGCCCGCCCTTTTTTAACCCGGTTCTCAATGCCCGCACTGAAGTTGCGCGCACTGCCCACAAAAAAACTCTCTCCCGAAGAAAAAATAGCATTATAAGCTGAATATTTTTGCATTATACGGCTGGCTTTTGGGTCCTGGCCTGTGGCTTTTGCCGCTCGCTGTAGCGGGCGCCGCCGGCCAGTTCGTAATCTGTGAGTTGTTGTCGCCGTACTTGGTGGCCACGCCGCTTAGGGTGCGCCTGTTCCGGTCATGCATTCCTTTTTCCTGCGTTTTGAGCTTGCTGAGGGAATGGTTGGCCTTGCCTGGCAGCAGGTTGTGGACTTCGGTGGCTTTGGCATGGTCGTCGGGCCGCTTCTGCCCGTTGGCCACGGCCAGGACGTCGCCCAGGGTTAGCTCGGGTTCGATGGCTGTGAGGCTGGCGATGCGGGCCTGCGTGGCCGCTGGCGTCTTGTATTCGTTGTATCCCATGCAATTTAAAAACAAAAGATGGTGCTTGATGCAAAACAAACTTAGCCAAAGCGCGGGAACTTTCAATACCGTTCGACCTCATTCTCAACCTCATTCTTTCGACAAGCTGCTTCATTATCAATAAAAACCATTGATAATTAGTTTTTTAGCCACTGAGGTGTTTCCCCGAATTGAATTTCAGCCCTGGCGCTATGGTTGGGTGGTGCATCTTTGCGCGGCTTTTTATGAGTACTTCCTACGACCCCGGCATTGGCGAGAAATTCTCGCACCGCACCCAGCGGGCCATTAACCACGACGGCAGCTTCAACGTGCGCCGGAGCGGCGGCGGCCACCGCTTCGACCCCTACCAGCGCCTTATTCGGATGCCTTGGTGGCCGTTTATGGGCTGGGTGGTGCTGTTTTTTGCGCTGCTCACGGGCGCTTTTGCGGGCCTTTACCTGCTGCTGGGGCCGGGGGGCCTGGCCGGGGTACCGCCCGCGCCCGGCCAGGGGCAGGCTTTTCTGAGTGCCCTGTTTTTTTCCATCCAAACCTTCACCTCGGTGGGCTACGGGCACGTGTACCCGGCCAGCAACGCGGCCGGCTTCGTGAGCAGCCTCGAAGCCCTGGTGGGAGTGCTCACGTTTGCGCTGGCCACGGGCTTGCTCTACGGGCGCTTTTCGCGGCCCACGGCGCGGCTGCTCTTCAGCCGCTCGGTCCTCATCAGCCGGCGGCCCGATTCGGGCCTGCCCATGCTCGTGTTTCGGGTGGCCAACCTGCGCGACAGCATCCTGATTGACATCTCGGCCCGCGTACTGCTCAAAACCCTGGTGACCGAAACCGGCAACTACGCCTACGCTCCCCTCAAGCTGGAGCGCGATGCCATCAGCTTGCTGCCCCTGAGCTGGACGCTGGTCCACGACATCACCCCCGACAGCCCGCTGCAAGGCCTGACCGCAGCCGATTTTCAGGCCCGCGACGTGGAGGTCATCGTGCTGCTCAAAGCCTACGACGACACCTTTGCCCAGGACGTGCATGCCCGCAACTCCTACGTGTACGGCGAAATTGAATGGCACCGCCGCTTCGTGCGCGCCTTCACCGTGGCGCCCGACGGCGTGGCCGTGGTGGACTTAGACAAGCTCGACGACACGGAAATATTGAATGTTGAGGGTTGAGAATTGAATGTTAAATGTTGAGTTTTGAATGTTGAATGGGCTGGTTATGGGCTGTTCAGCAAGTGGCAGAGGACAAGGCTGGCGCGCGTTTTTAACGCGCTGCCCGCTGGCTTCGCGTCTCCGACGCACGGTAGGGCTCGCGCAAAACCACCCCTAACGACCTCCTCGCCGCGCGTCGGAGACGCGAA
>JANXUO010000217.1 GCA_025356245.1 Hymenobacter sp. | reverse complement strand
TGCACGTAGGCTGCCCCGAGCCAAGCCGATTGCTGTGGCCCGTGCTGCCCGCTGTTCCCGGACGACCCAACGTGTGGGGGCAACCAGTTCCTGGCCCCGTCCGGTTAATTTATGTCGTCGCACAGCCCCGCGGTGCCCCCTGACGGTCCGCACACGCTAGTGCTTAGCCAGGGAAGTTATTTGAATCTGGTATCGGCGTTTTGCTTGAAGTTGGAGTCGTCAACCCGACGGAATTCCCGAACAGTCACGAACACAAAGACGAGGAAGGAGGGAATGACCAGGAACGTAAAAAGGAAAATGTCGGTGTTATCCATATTACTGTTGCTTTTTCAGGTTGAAGTACACCAGTAATATCAACATAGTCGGGGGCCACAGGCCAATAAATATTGCCCGGTCGTGGTCTTTGAGAAAGATGTAGTAATATTCTGACACGAATATCAGGGCAACGGAAAGGAACAGAATAATCAGTTCCGACACTCGAAATCTTTTAAGCATGACCTTGTTAGACGAGGATGACATTAAGCCGGGTGCCATGCAAAGCGTAGCACCCCCACCAAGAGCGTACAAGCGGGCTAATTGTTTTTAGATAGTCGGCTATGAGCAGCGGTGCATTCGTCCTCCGCGTCAACCTCACGAGGCATCCACGGGGCTGGCCGCTGGCCCGCTTCAAGCACAAAGCCAAAAAGCGGGCGCTAGGCAAAGAAGATACCATGAGGGGGCTTGCAAAAGGGTCGGGTTGAGGGGGGCGGGTGAAACAGGAGAGCGTTGGGTGTTCATTTCCCGAACCCATGAAAAAAGGCCCTGTCCTTACACTCGTGCAGTTCCTGCTGCGCGGCACCCGCGCCCGGCCCTACTTCCCAAACCCGCCGCCGCCCTGCGGGCCGGCTTCGATGCGGCCAGGCTTGGCCTTGCTGGCCCCCACAAACCAAGTGAAGCCGAGCCAGGCCACGCGGGTTTCGGGCTTCTCATAAAATGAAGCACTTAGGTCGGCGCCCTCCACGACGCTGCGGTTGCGGCGGGTGTTGAGCACGTCGGACACCCGGAAGGTGAGGGCGGCGCGGTTGTCGAAGAGGCGCTGGCGCAGGGCCAGGTCGAGGCCGCCGTTGGCCAACTGGCGGCCCTGGGCCGTGAGGCTGGCCGACTGCCAGGCGGCGGTGAGCTGCACGTCGAGGGTGGGCGTGGGCTGGAAGTTCTGGTTGAGGCGCAGGTCGGCGGTCCAGGCGTGGCGGGCGTTGGCGGCCGGGGCGTTGGTTTGCAGCTGGGCGCGGTAGAAGGAGCCGTTGGCCTGCACCCGCCACCAGGCGGTGAGGGGCTGGCTCCAGGTCAGCTCGAGGCCCAGGTTGGCGGTGGTGCCGGCGTTGCGGTAGGTTTCGGCCAGCACCAGGCCCGCAGCGGGGGCGCGGCGGGTGGCGGCGGTGTCCACGGCCCGCAGCTGCTGAATGGCGTTGCTGGTGAAGCGGGCAAAGCCGGTGCTGGTGAGGGCCGCGCCGCCGGGCAAATTCAGCTCGTGCCCCAGCTCCAGGTTGTGGCTGAACTCGGCCCGCAGCGCCGGGTTGCCGAGGCGGTAAAAGCGCGGGTCCTGGTAGAGCGGCACGGCGAGCTGCTGCATAAAATCGGGCCGTTCGAGCCGCCGGGCGTAGCTGAATTGCAGCTTCTGGGGCCGGGTGCCGCCGCTGGCCGAGTCGGCCCGGCCCAGTCCCCGCGCCACGGTCAGGCTCGGAAACAAGCCCAGGTAGTCCAGCCCAAACGCGCCCTGGCCGCCGTCCACGGCCCCCTGGGTGCGGGTGTACTCGGTGCGCAGGCCGCCCTGGGCCTCCCAGCCGCTGGCCCACTGCTGGCTGTAGGTGGCGTAGGCGGCGGGCACCACTTCGCGGAAATTATAGGCCAGCGAGCGGGCCGGGTCGCGCACGTAGCGCTCGGGCTGGTCGGCGCCGAGGGTCAGCAGGTCGGCGGTGCCGTGGCTGGCCTGGCGCTCTACCTTGAGGCCGGTTTCGAGCTTGCCGTTGTGCGGCAGCGGCTGTACAAAATCGAGCTGCGCGAAGACCATGTTCAGGGCCACGTCGAGCTGTTGCCGCCAGCCGGGCAGCGGGCCGCTGCTCAGGGTCTGGGTCACGGGCACGGCGGCCTCCACCAGCACGCTGCCGGCGGCGGCGGTCAGCTCGCGACCTTCGTGCTTGGCCCAGGTGCGGCGGTAGCTGGCCACATTCACCAGCACGCGCACGTCCACGTCGCGGGTTTGCTCGCCGCGCTGGCTGCTGGAGAGGCCATTGTCGGCCGTGCTGCTGAGTAGCTGCGCGTTGCGGTTGCGCTCGCGCTTCCAGCTGGGGTTGATGTTCAGGCTTAGGCGCTGCTCGGGGTTGAGGTCGTAGTCCAGGTTCAGGCGCAGGCTGTGGTTGATTTTCTGCTCGCGTTCCTCGCCGGTTTGGGTGGTTTGTACTAGGCCGGCGGCCGCGCTGGGGCGGGCGGTTTGGGCGTTGTCGGAGCGGTTGCGGTAGGTGTAGTCGGTGTGGTCGTAGCCGGCGTTCC
>JANXUO010000200.1 GCA_025356245.1 Hymenobacter sp. | reverse complement strand
GTGTCGTACACCGAGCTGTCGCCGTGCGGGTGGTACTTGCCCAGCACCTCACCCACAATACGGGCCGACTTTTTGTAGCTTTTGTTGTAGCCCACGCCCAGCTCACTCATGCCGTAGAGTACGCGGCGGTGCACGGGCTTGAGGCCATCGCGCACGTCGGGCAAGGCCCGGGAGATGATGACCGACATCGAGTAGTCGATGTACGCGCCGCGCATCTCGTCTTCGATATTTATCGAGATGATTTTTTCGCCTTCCGCCATTGAGGGGTTGTAGCGCGGCCCAAAACACCCGTTTTTAGGCAGGTATCGGGCCGCTGGTGAATGAATCTTGTTGTATGCGCGAAGATACAACGAAAAGCCCGCAACGGCAAGCGCAGCGGGCTTTTTTAGAGCATTTCGTCCGATGGCTACAGATGGCACTCAACCGCCCCGCGCCGGCCACGGGCCGGGGTCGCCGCCCCGGCTAGCGTAGGGGCTTGCTTTTATCGTTCGACTTTTTGCTGCCGTCGCCCTGCGAGTTGACGCGGATTTTCTCGCCCACGGCCGGGTTTTGCTTTTTCCACAGCGGTTGCCCCCGGTACTTCACCCCGCCGTGCAAATGCGCTTTGCGGGTGTGACAGGCCGGAATGGGGCAGGTACGGCAGCCGCCCACCGCCAACAGTGACCCCAGGAGCAGGCAACGAAAAAATGTTTTCATCGGGAACATCAAGCAAGTTACTCTTTATCAATGAACACCTGCTCCACAATGTGTTGCAAAGTACCCAGCAACTGCGGCAACTGCCGGATGCCGTACACCGCGTTGTCGAGCGTCAGTTGCTGGCCGCGCAGCGTCAGGAAGCGCCACTCCACGCCGGTGGTGGCGCAACCGTAGAGGACCGCCAACGGGCGGTGGGCCGACTCGTTGAGGCGCTGGGCCCCCACGAGCTGGGCCGCGCACTGCACCGTGCCCAGTTCCAAGTCTTGCTTTTTGGCCTCGGTGATACAAAAGATAGGGGCCACCACGAAGTCGCGGATGGGGCTCAGGGCCAAGACGAAATCGCACTCGCCCCGCAGGCCCGCCGCCGCGTCCACGTCCAGATTTACGCCGGAGTGGAACGTGAAGGGCCGTGCATTCGCCGCGTTCGCGTCGTGAAGTTCAGTCAGTACCGGCGACACCAGGCGCTCGGAGCGCGATTTTTCGCTGACGTAACCCAGCCGTTGCGCCCGTGCCAGGGTTTCAATCAGCCACGCCGACGGGGCCACCGGCGGGCAGGCCGGGAACAGGTCGGCCGCCTGAAAGTCCAAGCCGAACTGTTGGACGAGCGCAGCGGGCGTAAAATCGGTGTAGGCCATAAAATACGGGCGTTGGTTTGTCAAAGATAAAGCCCCAACCCTCACGCTCCTTGTTACTACGCCCGGCGCGGACCGCCGCGCCATTCGTGCGCTGGGCAGGCGCGGAAGCAATGCCCCCCCTACTCCCCCCACTCCGCCAAAAACTGCGCCACAAAGGCTTCCATGAACATGTGCCGGTCTTCGGCCACGGCGCGGGCGGCGGGCGTGTGCAGCCGGTCGCGCAGATGCAACAGCTTCTCGTAAAAGTGATTGAGGGTGGGTGCGGTGTTTTTCTGGTAGGCCGCAAACGTGGCGTGGACCACCGGCGGCACGGCGGGGTCGTGCAGCGGGCGGCCTTTGTGCCCCCCGTAGGCAAAGGCCCGCGCCACCCCAATGGCCCCAATGGCGTCGAGCCGGTCGGCGTCCTGCACCAGGGCCGCCTCGGGGCTGCTGACGGGCGTTTCGACCCCCAGTCCCTTAAAAGACACCTCGCGGATGATGGTTTCGACCCGCGCAATGGTGGCTTCGGGCGCTTGCAGGCCCAGGAGCCAGGCACGGGCGGCGCGGGGACCAGCCTCGTAGTCGCCGCCGTGAAATTTCCAGTCGGCAATGTCGTGGAGCAGGGCGGCCAGCTCGGTGATTTCGGGGTCGGCACCGGGCGTGGCAGTGGCCAGGCGGCGGGCCATCTGCCACACGCGGCGGATGTGCGCCCAGTCGTGGCCGGAGCCCTCGCCCGTGAACTGGGCTTCGACGTAGGCGGCAGTGGCGGGAATTAGGGACATTGAATTAATTTATAATGCGCTGTATTGTATTAGTTTACACCCACATATTTTACAAATGTGAAAATTATTTTGTCCTTGCAAAACAATTCCAGGGCCTGTTTGAAACGTGAAGCGCCGACCCTGAGAATCAAGGCCGGCGCTTCAGACTAAAATTTAACAGAGCCAGTGGTAGGATTCGAACCTACGATGTTCTTGCGATTCCTGATTACAAATCAGGTGGTATCGACCACTAACCGACACCGGCTTTTTATTTCTGTGCTGCAAAGCTACGAACGAACGCCGGGGCAGGCAAACGGTGGCCCAACACCTTTCCGAAAAAGCCGCCCGCCTGCGCCATTCTCCTGGCAGCGGGCACAAAAAATGCTTCGGACGCGGCGGCCCGAAGCATTTTTTATTACATCAGCGGCAGCAACGTGCTAACGCGAGGAACTTCGCTGCGCTCGTCGCGGCAACGGAGTTTCGAATTAACCTCCTCTCCTACCCACGAATCGTCTTCAGCTGCTTTTTGAGGGCCGTGATGCGCTTCTGGGCTTCGTCCATGCGGCCCTGGTACTCCTCGCGCAGCTGGGCGGCGTTCTTCGAGCGGGCGAAGAAATCGAGGTTGGTTTGCAGGGTGGCGTGGTCTTTTTCGAGCTCGTTGATTTCGCCGCGCAGGGCCATTTCCTTGCGCGTGAGCTGCTGGGCGGCCTGGGGCCGGGCCTTGAGGCGGGCCACTTCGGTGCGGAACAGCAGCTCGGTGCGCTCGTCGTAGGCCAGGCCGGGCACGGCGTTGAGGTACTTGCCAAGCAGGTCGAGGAGCTGCGCCTCGGCGCGGTCGTTGGTGCCACGGCCGGGGTTTTCTTCGTTGGGGTCGAAGGCAGCCGACCACTCGGCCAGCAGGGTCCGGAAACCTTCGAGCGTGGCCGGGGCCTCGGGGCGCAGGGCCGCCACGTGGTCGGCCAGGCGGTCGAGGTGCTCGGTTTGCTCGGCGCTGTTGGCCTGTACTTTCTCCTCACGCTGGCGGGTTTCGTTTTTGGGGCGGTCAAAGAACGAGTCGGCGGCGGTGCGGAAACGCTGCCAGATTTTCTCGGTCAGCTTCTCGGGCACGCGGCCAATTTCCTTCCACTCCTTCTGGGCGCGGATGACGACGTTGCGGGCCGACTCCCAATCGACGCTGTTCAGCGCTTCCTCCACCTGCTCGATGAGCGACTGCTTGGCCTTGAGGTTGTTGTTCTTCTCGGAGTCCATGGCCTTGAAGAACTCGTTCTTGCGGTTGAAGAACGACTTGTAGGCGGCCCAGTACTGCTTGTTGAGGTCGTCGGCTTTAGCGCGGGGTACGAGGCCGGCGGCTTCCCACTCGGCTTTAATTTCCTGGATTTCGTCGGTCTTCGAGCGCCAGATATTTACCCGGTCGGTGTCGAAATCGGCGAAAGGCAGGATGCGCTCGAGCAGGGATTTTTTGACGTCGAGGTTGCCTTTCTCCACCACCGAGCGGGCGTCCGAAAACTCCTTACGACGCTGGTGCAGCGCATCCGAAGCGGCGATGAACCGCTGCCAGAGCGGCTCGCGCTGGTCGTTGGGCACGGGACCGATGGCCTTCCACTCCTCGTGCAGCTTGGTCAACTCGTCGAGCGCCTTGTTGATGCCGCTTTGCTCCATCAGGGCCTCGGCCCGCTTGATGAGCACCTCCTTGGCTTCGAGGTTACGACGACGGTCCAGGTCCTTCATCTCCAGGAAGCGCCCTTGCTTGCTGTAATAGATATCGAGCAGGCCGTGGTAAGTATCCCAGGTGGTTTGGCTGTCGGTTTGGGGCACGGGACCGGTAGCTTTCCAGCTGGCTTGCAGGGCCTTGAGCTTGGCCGAGCTGTCTTTGGTTTCAGCCGCTTCCACGAGGGTGCGCAGCTCGTCGAGCAGCTGCTTTTTCTTGGCCAGGTTGTCGGTGCGGCTGGCGTCTTCGGCCCGGGCGTCCTTCACGCGGCTCTCGCGGAACTCCTGGAGGGCGCGGTTGAGCTCCTGTTGGCCTTCAGGCTGCTGAAAGGCAAAGGCTTCAGCCTCGGCTCCGCCGTCGGCGAATTTCTGGCGGGCGGCGGCGCGGGCGTTGCCCACGTTGGCCTCGTACTGGCGGGTGAGGTCGGCGATGAGCTTGCGCTGCTTGCCGGGGTTGGCCCCGCGCAGCAGGCCGATGAGGTACTGGGTTTGGGCGGGCAGGTCGTCGCCAGCAAAGTCGG
>JANXUO010000197.1 GCA_025356245.1 Hymenobacter sp. | reverse complement strand
CGGCACGTCGTACGAACACGCGTTCGCGAAGAACGGCACGTCGCCGAAGGTCTACACCCCGGCCGACGTCGCCGAGCTCAAGAAGGACGGCAAGCTCCAGTACGTGTGGAAGCTCCTCGGTGATCCGCAGAAGCCGGGCTCAGCCAGCGGCCGCAGCGGAAACAGCCCCGCCTCGCGCATCTGCTGATGGAAAGGCAGCAGGTGCAGAACATCAATTACTTCGCGGCCTAATACATCGAGCTGAAAGGCCGAATCGGCGAGTTGGTTGCCCGAGGCTTTGAGGGATTTTATCATGGGAAGAAAGTAACGCGGGTTTTCAACCCGCGCGGCAAGCCGTCAGAATATCAAAAACCAACAAAAAATAACGGGCCGCTCACGCGCGGGTTGAAAACCCGCGCTACCTACATCGACAATGCTTTCACTTTGTTCATCATCTGCACGCTATGCACCAGCGTGGCCCCGCCCCGGATGGCCGCCGCGACGTGAACGGCTTCCATCATTTCGGGCTCCGAGCAGCCTTTTTCGAGCGTGTCGGCGGTGTAAGCGTCAATGCAGTACGGGCACTGCACGGCGTGCGAAACCGCAAGGGCAATGAGCGACTTTTCGCGGGCCGTGAGGGCGCCTTCGGCGAAAACGGGGCCGTAGTAGGCGAAGAATTTTTCGGCCAGCTCGGGCTGAAAACCACCGATTTTACTGAATTTGGCCAGGTCGGCCGGGTTGTAGTACGTGTCCATGCGAAACGGGTGGGGTTACTTTGAAGCCGTAAGCTACCACCGCCGGCCCTTTGGCGGCTCGATGCTGCGCTTCCAAACATGAAACGTACCCGCAATTTCCCGCTGGCCCTCGCAGCGGGGGCCTGTGCCGTGGCGGCGGCGGCCCTGGCTGCCCCCCGCGTGGTGCCGCGCCTGGCCCCGCTGCTGCTGGCCCCCGCCGCCCGCGCGCCCGCCGCCGCTGGTGCCCCCATCAGCCACGAGGGCTACGACCGGCTGCTCAAAAAATACGTGTCGGCCCAGGGCCTCGTCAATTACAAAGCCCTCAAGGCCGACCCCGCCGCTCTCGACCAGTACCTGGCCCTGCTGAGCAAAAACCCGCCCGCCGCCGCCTGGAGCAAAAACGAGCAAATGGCGTACTGGATAAATGCTTACAACGCCTACACCCTCCGCCTCATCCTCGACCACTACCCGCTAAAAAGCATCAAGGACATTGGCTCGAAAATCAAAATTCCGTTCGTGACCACGCCCTGGGCCGCTAAGTTCTTCAGCATCGGCGGCGAGAAAATGAGCCTCGACAACATCGAGCACGGCATCCTGCGGAAGAACTACGACGACCCGCGCATTCACTTCGCCCTCGTGTGCGCGTCGCTTTCCTGCCCGCGCCTGCGCAGCGAAGCCTACACGCCCGCCCGGCTGGAGGCGCAGCTCGAGGCCGCCGGGCGTGACTTCCTGAACAACCCCGCCAAAAACAAGGTCGGCCCAGCCAGCGCCCAGCTCTCGAAATACTTTGACTGGTACAAAGCCGATTGGGAAAAAAACGGGCAGTCGGTGCCCAAGTGGGTGAATAAATATTCGACCGTGAAGATGGACGACAAAACCCCCATCGGCTACCTCGACTACAACTGGAACCTGAACGGGCAGTGAGCGCCGGGCGGCTACCTGCGTACCGAAAGCACCAGCCCGTCGCCTGGCCCAACCGCAGGCCCGCCATCGAAAAGTGGCGGGCCTGCGCCTCAGTCCGCTCCCCGCAGCACCTCGCGCACTCCCCAGGGATGGGCGGGGCGGTTGGTCAGGTTGAAGAGCCGAAACGAGAGCTTCCACTGGTTCAGTTTGGCGGTGAGGCGCTGGTCGAGGTTGGTCTTGCGTTCGTTGCGTACCAAGCGGCGTAGGGCGCGTTTGCTGCCCACATCGGGCACGGGCACGGCGGGCGGCTCTTCCAAAAACAACACCACTTCGATGGCGGGGTGCTGGCTCAGGCAAGCCATTGGACGGAGCGAGTTTTCGTCCAGGCGTTCGGCCAGCAGCAGGCCGGCCAGGGTGCCCAGGGTTTTTTGCAGCACGGTTTCGTACAGCTCGGTGTGGCGTTCGCCCATGCCCTTGGTGCGGAGGCGGTCGTCCTTTACTTCGGTGATTTGCAGGTGGTTGGTTTGGCCGGGCAGGCGGCACACGATGTCCACGCCCCGGATGTTTTTTACGCCGCCGCTTTGGATGACGAGGCGGTCGAAGCCGGCCGCCTCACCGGTTGCCGGGTTTTCTTGCTGGTCGTATTTCACCGCTTGCCAGTCGGCCGGGAAATCGAAGGCCAAGCAGTTGCCGGTTTCCCAGTTGCACTCCAGTAGCGTCGGCATTGGATTAGCGGGCTTGGTCTTCGCGGGCGAAAATGGCTTCCAGGTCGTCGGCCTGTTGCAATTCCACTTCGAGGGCCACGATATCGGGTAGTAACTCGAAGTTATCAACGGCGGTGACGGTGGTGGCTTGGCCGGGGGCCGCGTTGAGGCCGAAGTAGAGAATGGGGAAGGGCTTTTTTCTTGACAAAATATGGAACTGCTTGAGCAAGCCCATGCTGTGCGTGGCGAGGACGATTTGAAAGCCTTGCCGGGCAAGGTCGGCCAGCACGTATGCGAGTTCGCGGAGCAACGCGGGGTTGAGGTTGGATTCGGGTTCGTCCCAGAACAGTGTGGTGCTTTTCGTCAGGCTTTTGTTGGCAAGCAGGTGGGCCAAAGTGCCAAGTTTCCGAAAGCCTTCGGCAGCCAACCCCACCCTAAACCGAGTGCCATTTGTTGGATGGAAATAGAACCTGCCGTCTTCGGATTGTATAGTGCCGCCCATTAATCTGGCCCACGATGCCAGCAAGGTTTTGGCTGGTTCCGTCGGATTGCTGGGGGTGCGAATGGTTAGTTGCGTGGCCAAATCCGAGTAAGTGCTGTCGAATACATCGGGGTTGTTTTTTGCAATGCCAATGATGTCCGGCATGAGCGACAAAATCTCCTTGGCCGGGATAAAAACCGGGTTAGTGACAACTGTCGAAAAGCGGTTGATTGGGTCGGGTGAAACGCTGTTCAAAGGCTGCTCAGAGGCTTTGACATGAAATCCAACCAATGTTTCGTCTGTCAAACCAAACGAAGCCTGGACGTATGCGCCTGAATTATTTTTATTGGTTCGCACCAGTTTGCTCTGTGTGCCGGGAAGGAAAGCGCTGGATAGCCGACCGCTGGTTGCGAGGCCAACGGCAACACGAAAATCGTGTTCGTCGAATTCGTCCTTTGACTTGTTCTGGCGAGTTTTCTCAGCAAAGGCGGCTACCTGCGCCGTTACATAGCCCAATTTCAGTACGTGGCTTTTGCCCGTTCCGTTTGTGCCAACCAGCACATTCAGTCCCTGTTCGAACTCGAAACTGGCATCGGCAAAAACGGTGAAATTCTGGATACGGAGGCGCTTTAGCATGGTTCAAAGATACAAGACTTGGTACCGCCCCCGCAACGCCCGGAACTCGCTGCGCTCGTCGCGAAACAGATTTTCGCGTTACGCACAAAAAAGCCTCGCCGGAACCCGGCGAGGCTTTTTCAATCACTCGAAACCTACCCGTTCTACTCCTTCACCAGCCGCCGGGTGGCGGTGCCTTCCTGGGTGGCGATGCGGACGGTGTAGATGCCGGTGGGCAGGCTGCCCAGGGCGAGCGTGGCCGAAATGGCACCCTGGCGGACGGGGGCGGTGGTTTTGAGCACCGCCTGGCCCAGGGCGTTGAGTACCGTGAGCTGGGCGGCGGGCTGGTTGCCGAGGCCCGACAGCTCCACCGTGGTGGTGGCGGTGGCGGGGTTGGGGAACAGGGCCAGGCGGGCCGCGAGGGCACCGCTGGTGACGGCCGTGGGGCGGCCGGCCACGAAGTTGAGGTAGAAGCGCTGCCCGGTGTAGGCGGCGTTCATCTCAAAGGCGTAGCGGGGGGTGGCGGCCAGGTTCTGGCGGCGGTTCAGGGCGCGGTCTTCGAGCCAGATTTGGGTGCCGGCCGGCAGGGCCAGGGCGGCGCTCAGGTCGAGGACGTAACGGCCGGTGGCGGTGACGCGCACGGCCAGGGGCACCACGGGGGCGGTGGCCAGGTTGGGCAAGCCGTTGATGGCGAAGGCTTCGGCCGGGGCCGAGGCGGTGGCGGCGGGGGCCAGCGTCCAGACGCTGGGGCGGCCACTGCCGTTGAGCTGCACTTTGTAGGCATCGTGGCGGGGCGAGAAGCCCAGGCCAGCGCCGGCCTCAAAATAAAGCACGGCTTCGTCGTCCATCGTGGGCTGGGTTGCGGGGGCTACCGTTAGGCGCAGCACCGGGCGGGCGGGGCCGCTGGCGGTGGGGCTGGCCGGGGCGGCGCGGTTGAAGGCCGGGGCGGCGTAGGCCGTGCGGCGCACGGCGTTGGTGAAGCCCACGCTGGCCGAAGCGGCGGTGCTCCGCACGAAGAAGCCTTGCATGGCGGCCAGGTCTTTGGAGCCGCCGTTCTGGCCCACGCCGTTCACGTAGCTCTTGAAGGTGCCGGTGTAGCGGCCCGAGGGCTGGAAGACGTAGAGCGCGTCGGCCACGTTGGTGAGCATCCCGTTCACCGGGTTGCGGGCCACGTCCCAGTCCATCGGGGCGGGGTAGGGGTTGCCCAGGAGCTGGAAGCCCGAGCCGGGCTGGCCGCCGCGGTTGAGGCTGAAGCTGACGGGGCCGTTTTGCAGCACGCCGCTGATGTCGACCACGGTGGTCGGGTCGGTCATGGCCGAGTAGCCGCGCAGGGGTTCGAGGTCTTCGGCGGCGGCGGGGGTCATCCAGCCTTCGTCGAAGCCGGGTTTGGCGGCCGTGAGGCGGGCTTCTTCGTACTTGAAGAGGGTGGGGAAGGGCCGCACGACGTTGCCGAGGGTGTTGTAGCTGGGGTTCAGTTCGAACACCGGCAGGTCGTCGGCAAACTGCTGCACGTTCGTGACCACGCCGCCAGCGCTGCGCTTCATGGGCGAAGAATAGTGGCGGTAGCCGACGCTGCCCAACCCGTCAATAAAGCGCTCCATCGTGGCCACGCCGGTGCATTGGCCGCCGTTGGGCGCGTTCACGACCATAGCGGTGCCGCTGGCGTTGGAGAGCAGCGTGAGGTGGCCGCCGCAGGCCAGGTTGCCCGAGCCGGTGGCCAGCGTCAGGACGTGCTGGATGCCCAGGGCAGGCACCGTGGCGGTGCCGCCGGTGCCGGTGCAGCTTGCCCCGGCCGGGTTGAGAATCGTCCAGTCGTAGAACCTAGTGGGTGCCGTGCCGCCGAAGGTTTGCAGGGCGGTGCCGTTGGCCCATACGCCGTTGAGGCCGCAGAAGAACGCGCCGTTGTTGGCGAAGTTACCCGTCAGCCACAGCGGTGTGTTCAGGCTCAGCGTCACCCCGGCCGTGCTGGTGTTGGCGATGGTGAGGCCGTGGAAATCAGCCCGCACCACGCTGCCGCCCAGGACGATGCTTTGGCCAGCGGTGCCGTTGAAGAACACCGTGTACGTCTGCGGGAACCAGAAGCCACTCACCAGCCAGTTGCCGCTCACGTTGATGTTGCCGGTGAGCGTGACGCCGCCCGCGCTGGTGTTGGCCAGCGTCAGGTGGTGGAAGTTGGAGTTGCCGGTGGTGCAGGTCAGGCTTTGGGCCAGGCTGCCGTTGAAGAGGCTCCCGAACCCGCAGCCGCAGTAGCGGCCGTTGTTGGTCCAGTTGCCGGTGTAGGCCACGTCGCGCAGCAGGGTCACGCCGGCGGTGCTGACGTTGGTGTTCTGCCAGTTGTGGAAGGTCGAGAGCGTCGTGCCGCCGATGGTTTGCAGGGCCGTGCCGTCGAAAATCACCAGCTGCCCATTCGTCAGATACCCGCCGTTGTTCACCCAGTTGCCGCTGACGTAGATGCCGTCGAGCAAGGTCACGCCGGTGTTGTTGGCGAAGGTGATGTCGTGGAAGTGCGTCCGGCCCGAGGTGCAGGTGATTGTCTGGGGCACCGTGCCGTTGAAGCGCACGAGGTGGCCGCAGCCGCAGAAACCGCCCTGGTTGATGAAGTTATGCACAACGTCGATGTCGTAGCCGAGGCTGACGTTGATGTTGTTGTTCAGCGTCAAGTTGTAGAAGCGCGTCACCGACGAGCCGCTGATGGTTTGCAGCACCGTGCCGTTGAAGTACACCAACAGCGAGTTGTGCAGGAAATTGCCGTTGTTCAGCCAGTCGCCCAGCAGGGTGATGGTGCGGTTGATTTGCACCGTAGCCCCGCTGTTGATGGTGAGGTGATGGAAGATGGTATTCACCGTTCCATCAATGAACTGCGTCAGCGTGCCGCCGAAGAATACGCGGTAGCCATTGGCCAGGAAGCCACCACTGTTGTACCAGTCGCCCAGCACCGTAATATCGCGGTTGAGGGTGATGCCGAGCAGGTTGTTCCACGTCACGTGCCAGAAGGTGAACGCGCCGGTGCCGGTGAGGGCCTGGGCGATGCTGCCGGCAAACGTCAGCCGGTAAGGGCTGCTGCACAGGAACGTACCGGCGTTGGCAAACGAGCCGAGCAGCGTGGCGTGTTGGTTGAGCGTCACGGTGGCGCCGTTGGCGATGTTCCAGCCGAAGAACGTGAGGGCCGCGTAGCCACCGATGGTCTGGGCCGTGCCGAGGAAGTTGCAAATGAACCCGTTGGCGTTGAACAAGCCGCTGTAGAGGTAGAAGTCGCCGCGAATGTTCACGTCGCGCATCAGCCGTACCCCGGCCACGTTGTCGGCGTAGAAGTGGTGGAAGTAGGTGGTGGGGTTGCAGGTCACCACTTGCAGGGCCGTGCCGGCGAAGCGGACGAAGTGGCCCACCGCGCCGTTGTAGCCATAAAACACGCCCGAGTTGATGAAACCGCCCAGCACGTAGATGTTCTGGTCAAGCGTCACCGAAGTGGGGTTGTTGAAGGTCACGTCGTAGAAGCGCGTCACTGCCGAGCCGCCGCAAAGCTGAGCCAGCGTGCCGTTGAAGAGCACCAGCAGCGAGTTGTGCAGGAAGGTGCCGTTGTTCAGCCAGTTGCCCAGCAGGGTGATGTTCCGGTTGATTTGAACCGTAGATCCGCTCACGATGGTGAGGTGGTGGAAAATCGTCTGCGTCGTGCCGGCAATGAATTGCGTGGCCAAACCCGTGAAATACACCCCGAAGCCGTTGGCTACAAAGCCGCCGTCGTGGGTCCAGTCGCCGTTGAGGTAGATGTTCGAGAGCAGCGTGACCGACACCGCGTTGTTGAAGCGGATGCTGCCGAAGCGGGTGGCGAGGTTGGTGATAATCGTCTGGGCCGTGGTGCCGTTGAAGTACGTCAGGAAGCCGCTGCCGAAGAATAGGCCGTTGCCGAACCAGTTGCCGGTCACGTTGATAGCTTGGCCCAAACTCACCGAAACAAGGTTGCCGATGCTGACGTGGTAGAACGTCGTCGGCACCGAGCCGCGGATGAGCTGGGCTAGAGTGCCGTTGAAATACACGGTGCCCGTGCCGCAGTTGAAGGGGACGTTGTTCGTCCAGTTGCCGTTGATATACAGGGCGTTGCTCCCCACGAAGCAGATGCCGTTGTTGAGCCAGTTGCCGAACACGTACACCGTGCCGCCAAACGTGACCCCGCCGCTCACCAGGTTGCCAATCGTGACGTGCCCGAACTCGTACAAGCCGCCGCCGCTCAAGCTCACCACCTGCGCCAACGTGCCGTTGAACAAGGCCGTGTAGTACGTGTACACGCCGCCCACCAGGTTGTAGCCGTAGAAGGTGCCCGCGTTCACGAAGTTACCGAGCCAGGTACAGTCCTGAATGAGCCGTACATAGGCGCCGCTCACGATGTTCCAGCCGTAAAAGCTCAGGCCGGTGTAGCCGCCCACCGTCTGCACGTAGCCGCCGGTGCCGTTGAAATACACCGTGAAGCTGCCCGGCGCGAACAATCCCGAGTAGAGGTAGTAATTGCCCGCGATGTAGATGTTGGTGTTCAGGCTCACGCCTGCCGCGTTCCCCACGTAAAAGTGGTAGAAGTAGGTGGTCAGGTTGGCGTTGATAACCTGGGCCACCGTGCCGCCAAAGCGCACGAAAAAGCCGTTCGTGACGCTGCCGACGTTGTAGTAGCCGTAGAAAACGCCGGTGTTCACGAAGCCGCCCAGCACGTAGATGTTCTGGTGCAGCGTGACGCTGGCCAGCGTGTTCTGGAGGGTCAGGTTGTAGAAGTTCGTCACCTGCGAGCCGCCGATAATCTGGAGGACGCTGCCACCGAAAATCACCGAATACGTGCCGCCCACGAACGCGCCGTTGTTAATCCAGTCGCCGTACACGGTGATGTCGTCCACCAGCGTCACGGTTGAAGCCGGGTCAATCGTGACGGTGAAGAACGTGCTGCTGCCGCTGCCGATGCCGCCCACGTTGTGGTTCACGTTGCCGCCAAACACCACGCCGTAGGTCAGCGACAACCAGGTACCGTCCACCACCAAATTGCTGAGGAAGATGGTGTTGATGCCCAGGTTCACGACCGCGCCGCTGTTCACGTACACGTTGTAGAAGCTCGTCACCTGCGTACCGCCGATGATTTGCGTACCGCCCGTGCCGTTGAAATAGACGTTGTAGCTGCCGCTTCCCACGAACACGCCGTTGTTCGTCCAGTAATTGCTGACGTACAGGGCATTGCTCATGCTGAAGGTCGAACCGCTGCCAATCACCACATTGCCGCAGTAAAAGGGCTGGCTGCCGAGGAGAAAGTGGGCAGTGCCGCCCACGAAGCTCCAGGTGCTGCTGCTGCTGGCCGTCACGTTCACGCTGTTCACCGTCACGTTGCCGTACAGGTTAAACGTACCGTTGTTGGTGAAGAAGGCGCCGCTTTGGATGCTGATGTTCAGCGCCAAAGCCGTTGTAGCACCCGTGATGACGGGCCAGAACGTAACGCCTGAGCCCATGCCGGGGATGATGACGACGCTCGTGGTGCCGGGCACCTGCCCGCAGCTCCAGTTCAGGGGGTCGAACCAGTTGGTGTTGCCGTTGCCGCCCGTCCAAGTGTAAGTAATGGCGCCCACCGTGAGGTTGGTGCCGTTGTCGGTGCTGCTCACCACGCTCGGCGATGAAGCCACCACGCGGATGCGGTAGCCGGTGCCGGCCGGAGTGCCCAACGGAATTTGCGCCACAATGCTGCCGCTGCTGGCGTTGCCGCTCAGGGTGCCGATGCTCACGGCCGAAGCAAACGAGCCGCTGGCGTTGGAAAGCTGCGCCGAATACACGTTGCCGCTGCCCGTGCCCGACGCCGTGAACGGCACCGCCAGCACCGAGCCGGGGCAGAACGAGCCGCTGAAAGCGCCGGTAGCCAGCGTGGCCGAAGGCGTGTTCACCACCACCGTGGTCGTGCTTTGCGCCTGGCAGGTGCCCAGCGTCACGGTCAGGGTGTAGGTGCCCGCGTTGGCGCCGGTCACGTTGTTGATGACTGGATTCTGGCTGCTGGACGAGAAGCCGGGGCCGGTCCAGCCGTAGGTGGCGCCGGCCACGTTGGCAGCGGTCAGCTGCAAGGTCGCGCCCTGCGTCACCGGCGAGTTGGAGCTGGCGGTGGCCGTAGCGGCGGTGTTGATGCTGATGTTCGAGCCGTTGTCTACCGGGTTGATGGTGGCGGCGCTGCTGGCAATCAGCCGGATGTGGTACAAACCGCCCTGCACCGTAGCCACCGGAATGGTTGCCGCAATGCTGCCGTTGCCCTGGCCCGAGAACGTGGTCGAGCCAATGCTCACCGGCGAGGCAAACGAGCCGCTGGCATCCGAAAGCTGCGCCGTAATCGTAACCCCGCTGAAGCTGGCGGCCGATACCGCGAAGCCAACGTTTAGGCCAGCTCCGGCGCAGATATTCCCGCCAAACTGGCTGATGGCCAGCGTTGGCTGCCCGGCGGGCGTCACCGTCACGCTGGTGGTGGTGCTGGCGGTGCAGGTGTTTTGAGTCACTTGCAGGGTATAGGTGCCGCTATTGGCGGGCGTGGCGCTGGTAATGCTCAGCGTCTGCCCGTTGCCTACCAGGCTCGCGCCTTGGTACCACTGGTAAGTGGCCCCGCTCACGGCCTGGGCCGTGAGGGTGATGGTACCGTTGTAGGCCACCGGCGAGTTATTGGTCGTAATTACGGCTGGCACGACGGCGTTGATGGTCAGGTTCGAGCCGTTGTCGGCGGTGCTGGGCACGCCGGGGGCGGTGCCCGCCAGGCGGATGCGGTAGCCAGCACCGGCCGGCGTGTTGGCCGGAATAGAAACCAGCACCGAGCCGCTGCCCTGGCCCGTGAAGGCCACCGAGCCAACCACTACGGCCGCGCCAAACGAGCCGCTGGCGTCCGAAAGCTGGGCCTGAATCTGGTTGCCGGCCGCGAAGTTGTTGCCCGTCACGCTAAAGCCCACGTTAAAGCCACCCGCTGCGCCTGCGCACAACTGGCCGGGGCCAAAGGGCGTGAGGCTCAGGAGGGGCGCTTTGCTGGGGCTGACGACGACGTTGGTCGTTGA
>JANXUO010000191.1 GCA_025356245.1 Hymenobacter sp. | reverse complement strand
GTTGCAGCTTGCGGAGGAAGAGAATGCGGCCGTCGGCCTCCTTCACGGCCACGTTGTAGTTGCGGACGCGCGGGCAGTCGTCGGCCAGCTGGTTCAGCTCGTGGTAGTGGGTAGCGAACAGGGTTTTAGCCTTGGCTTTGGGATTGTTGTGCAAGTGCTCGACGATGGCCCAAGCAATGCTGATGCCGTCGTAGGTGCTGGTGCCGCGGCCAATCTCGTCCATCAGCACCAGGCTACGGTCCGATAGATTATTGAGAATGGAGGCCGTTTCGGTCATCTCGACCATGAACGTGCTTTCGCCCTTGCTGAGGTTGTCGGAGGCCCCGACGCGGGTAAAAATCTTGTCGATGATGCCCACCGTCGCACTTTCGGCGGGCACGAAGCTGCCGATTTGGGCCAGCAGCACAATCAGGGCCGTTTGGCGCAGCAGGGCCGACTTGCCGGCCATGTTGGGGCCGGTTATCACCACAATCTGCTGCTCGGTCTGGTCGAGGCAAATGTCGTTGGGAATGTAACTTTCGCCGGGCGGCAGCTGTCGCTCGATGACGGGGTGATGACCTTGCTTGATATCCAGCACCGTACCGTCGTTCACGGTGGGGCACACGTAGCGCTGCTGCCGCGCCGTGAGGGCAAAGCTGGCCAGGCAGTCGAGCACCCCAATGGCCCGCGCATTTTGCTGAATGTGCGGCACAAAATCGGCCGCGGCCAGCACCAACTCGGTGTAAATGCGCTGCTCGATGACGAACAATTGCTCCTCGGCGTTGAGGATTTTTTCCTCGTAGGTTTTCAGCTCCTCGGTGACGTAGCGCTCGGCGTTCACCAAGGTCTGCTTGCGAATCCACTCGGCGGGCACCTTGTCTTTGTGGGCGTTCGTGACTTCGAGGTAGTAGCCAAACACCCGGTTGTACGCCACTTTGAGCGACGAAATACCGGTATTGCGCTGCTCCCGCTGTTGCAGCTGCAACAGATAATCTTTGCCCGAAAACGCTAACCCACGCAACTCATCCAACTGGGCATCGACGCCATCGAGCAACACCCCGCCCTGGTTGGTGAGCAGCGGCGCATCGGGCTTTATTTTACCCGTTATTTCGTCGCGCAGCGCAGCGCAGGGGTTGAGCTGGTCGGCGAGCTTGCGCAACGCGGGCACTTGCGAGGCCGCCAGCCGGGCCCGCATGGGCGCGATGGCGTCGAGGGCGCGGGCCAGCTGCAACAGCTCGCGGGGATTCACGCGGCGCACGGCTACTTTAGAGATGAGTCGCTCTAAATCTGATATTTGCCGCAGGTGCTGGGTAAGGTCGGCCAGCAACTCGTCGTCGGCCACGAGGGCCGCCACGGTGTCGAGGCGGCGCTGAATCTGGCTCACTTCCTTCAGCGGCAGCACCACCCATTTGCGCAGCAGCCGCGCCCCCATCGGCGTCAGGGTCTGGTCGAGCACGTCAATCAGCGGCACGCCGCCGGGGTGCTGGGCCTGGGTCAGTTCCAGGTTGCGGACGGTGAAGCGGTCGAGCCACACGTACTTGTCTTCCTCCAGACGGCCTAGGCTGGCAATGTGCTGAATGTCATTATGCTTGGTTTCGGCCAGGTAGTGCATGATGCACCCGGCCGCCACAATGCCCTCGCGCAGGGTGTCCACTCCAAACCCCTTGAGGCTGGTGGTATTGAAGTGGCGCGTGAGGATGTCATGAGCGTAATCGAACCCAAAAACCCATTCATCGAGCGCAAACGTGCAAAAGTCGGTACCGAAATGGCCTTCAAACTCGGCCCGCGCTTTTTTGCTGAACAGCACCTCGGCCGGGCCGAAGTTTTGCAACAGCTTGCCCAGGTACTCCACGGTGCCCTGAGCCAACAGAAACTCGCCGGTACTGATGTCCAGAAAGCTGATACCTGCTTCGGTTTTGCCCAGATGCACGGCCGCCAGGTAGTTGTTGGCGCGGCGGTCGAGCACGTTGTCGTGCAGGCTCACACCCGGCGTAACAAGTTCAGTAATACCGCGTTTTACCAGGCCTTTGGCCAGTTTGGGGTCTTCGAGCTGGTCGCAAATGGCCACCCGCTGCCCGGCCCGCACCAACTTGGGCAGGTAGTTGTCGAGGGCGTGGTGCGGGAAGCCCGCCAGCGGCGTTTCCGACGACGAACCCGCCCCGCGTTTGGTGAGGGTAATGTCCAGAATGCGGCTCGCCGTGACGGCATCCTCGCCAAAGGTCTCGTAAAAATCGCCGACCCGAAACAGCAACACCGCGCCGGGATGCTGCTGCTTGAGCTGGTAGTACTGCCGCATAAGCGGCGTATCGACCGACGGCACGGGCAGGGTAAAATGCTCGGGGCCAACGGATTTTATGACAACCTGTTTTTTCGGGGTGATGGTAGCAGACAAGGCAGTAAACCAGTTAAATAATAGTTGGGCGGCGGGTTGAATTGATAAAAAACAAGGGGTCGCCCCCGGCCAAACGTCCAACGGCCCGGGGTGCGTTCCTACCTTCGCAGCATGCGCAAACTCACCCTGCCGGAGCTTAACCGCCTGCCAGTCGCCGATTTCAAAAGTACGCCCAAAACCCCTGTGGTGCTGGTGCTCGACAACGTGCGCTCGCTGCACAACGTGGGCGCCGTTTTCCGCACCGCCGATGCCTTTGCGCTCGAAAAAATCTGGCTCTGCGGCATCACCGGGCAGCCCCCGCAGCGCGAAATCACCAAAACTGCCCTGGGCAGCGAAAACTCCGTGACCTGGGAGCACGCGGCCGAAACCACCACTGCCCTGCTGGCGCTCAAAGCCGCTGGCTACCAGGTGCTGGCAGTGGAGCAAACCACGGGCAGCATCTTGCTGCCGCAGTTCCGTCCCGCCCCCGGCAAGCCCCTGGCGCTGGTGCTGGGCAACGAAGTGCTGGGCGTGGACGACGACGTGCTGGCCCTCTGCGATGCCGCCATCGAAATCCCCC
>JANXUO010000159.1 GCA_025356245.1 Hymenobacter sp. | reverse complement strand
TGAAAAAGCCAAACAGCAGCGTCAGGTTGGGAATGATGGGGTTGTTTTTGGGGTTGGCGGCGAAGTACGTCAGGATGCGGTTGGCCTTGAGCACGTCGCGCTGGATGAGGGCCTTTTGCAGCTCAAAAATGTTGTAGTCCTTGCTGATGCCCACCAGGCGCTGCACCAGCTCCTCGTCGATGGGCTGGTTGGGCTTAAGGTTGAGGGCCAGCTTGTCGAGCTCGTTGGCCAGGCGCGCGAGGTCGGCCCCGATGTACTCGGCGAGCAGGGCCGTGGCCTGGCCCGAAATGCTCAGGCCCCGCGCCCGCACGTTGGCCGCCAGCCACTGCGGAATGGCGCTGTCGTAAAGCTTTTTGCTCGTCATCAGGGCCGTGCCGGGCGCGTCGGTGCCGGCCAGGAGCTTACCCAGCTTCTTGCGCGAGTCCAGGGTTTTGTGCTTGTAGCAGAGCACGAGCACGGTGCTGGCCAGCGGCTTTTTGAGGTAGGCTTCGAGCACCGGCCAGTTCTTTTCGGCTTCGAGGTCGGCAATGGCCTGGGCCTCCTTGACGATGACGAGGCGGCGCTCGGCCATCATCGGAAACTGCCGGGCCTGGCCCAGCACGGCGGCCACGTCCACGTCCTTGCCATACAAAATGGTTTGGTTGAAGCTGCGCTCGGCGGCGGGCAGCACGGCGGCCTCCAGGGCGTCGGCCACCACGTCGATGTTGTAGGGCTCCTCGCCCTGCAAAAAATACACGGGCAGAAACTGCCCTTGCTTGATTTGCTTGAGCAGGGCGTCGGATTCTTGTATCAAGGAGTGGATGAGTGAATGCGCGAATGAGTGAGTTGCCGCCATCGGTGGTTGGCCGCCGCTTTTCTCTTCAATTGCAGGCAAAGGTAAAGTGCCCTTGTACCTTTGGGACGGGGTTCAAACCACGCCGCTGGCTTGCCAAAAAGCCGCCGCACCCCCACAAATTACTCATTCACTCATTCGCCCCCTCACTCCTTGAATCTGATTGACGAACTCCGCTGGCGCGGGATGTTTCACGACATGATGCCCGGCACGGCCGAGCACCTGGCGGCCCACGCGCCCATTTCCGGCTACATCGGCTTCGACCCCACGGCTGCCTCGCTGCACATCGGCAACCTGGCCACCATCATGCTGCTCGTGCATTTGCAGCGCGCTGGCCACCGCCCCGTGGCCCTCGTGGGCGGTGCCACCGGCATGATTGGCGACCCTAGCGGCAAATCAGCCGAGCGTAATTTGTTGGATGAAACCACCCTGCGCGCCAACCAGGCCGGCATCCAGGCCCAGCTCGAAAAATTCCTGGTCTTCGACGATTCCCCCACCGGGGCGCTCGTCGTCAACAACTACGACTGGTTCAAAAACTTCGGCTTCCTCGACTTTCTGCGCGAGGTAGGCAAGCACCTCACCGTAAACTACATGATGGCCAAAGACTCGGTGAAGCGCCGCATCGGCGGCACCGAGGAGGGCGCGGGCAACGAGGGCCCCAGCAGCGGCATTAGCTACACCGAATTCAGCTACCAGCTCCTGCAAGGCTACGACTTCGTGCACCTGCACCGCACCCTCAACTGCACCCTGCAAATGGGGGCTTCCGACCAGTGGGGCAACATCACCACCGGCACCGAACTTATTCGCCGTTTGGCAGGCGACCAAGAAAGCCCCGAAACGGACCAGGCACTCGGCACTAAGCACCAGGCACCCAACAAAGCCTATGCCCTCACCGGTCAGCTCATCACCAAAGCCGACGGCACCAAGTACGGCAAGTCCGAAACCGGCACCGTCTGGCTCGACCCCGCTTTGACGTCGCCCTACCAGTTTTACCAGTTTTTCCTCAACGCCGCCGACGCCGACGTGCCCCGCCTCATCCGCGTGTTCACGCTGCTGCCGCAGGCCGAGATTGAAGCCCTGGAGGCCCAGCACGCCGCCGCCCCGCACCTGCGCATCCTGCAAAAAGCCCTGGCCCTCGACGTCACCACCCGCGTCCACTCCGACGCCGCGGCCGCAGCCGCCATTGCCGCCGCCGGCATCCTCTTCGGCCAAAGCGACCTGGCCGCCCTGCAACGCCTCGACGAAGCCACCCTGCGCGACGTGTTTGCCGGCGTGCCCCACCTGCCCGTGCCCCGCGCCGACCTGGCCAACCTCGACGCCCAAACCCTGCTTTCGGATGCCACGCAAGGCCAGATTTTGCCTTCCAAGGGCGAGGCCCGCAAGCTCATCCAAGCCGGTGGCCTCAGCATCAATCGCGAGAAGCTGACGGCGCCCACGCAGCTTGTGGCTGCGTTGCCGCTGCTGCTCGGCAAGTACCTGGTGGTGCAAAAGGGCAAGAAGAATTATTATCTAGTGGAGGTGCAGTAGGTCAACTCGACCAGTGGTCGGGCGAATTCCCGAAGGGTTCGTCCGGCCACTGCCGTAGGCTGCCCCA
>JANXUO010000140.1 GCA_025356245.1 Hymenobacter sp. | reverse complement strand
CCCCAGCCCCCTCTCCGGGGGAGAGGGGGAACTCGTTTCTAGTTCTAAAAATCTAGAAACTAACAGGCTAAATGCTAGAACTAGTCCCCCCTCTCTCCCGGAGAGGGGGCTAGGGGGTGAGGCAACTCGTAGGGGCAAAATAGCCGTTTACTTTTGCGCGGCTACTTAACCCTTTACTTCCTTTTTTTTGCCTACGCCTCCGGCCCTTGCGGCCGGGGGCGTTTTTGTTTGCCAACGCTGCGCCGTTGCTTGCCCCGGCAACGGCGGCCAACCCCCCGGCAACGCCGTTGCTTGCCGGTTGGCCGCTGATTTTTCGGAAAAAACCACGGTCAACCCCCCGGCAACGCCGGTGCTTGCCGGTTGGCGGTTGATTTTTCAGAAAAAACCACGGCCAGGCCCCCGGCAACGGCGTTGCTTGCCGGTTGGCCGTTGGGTGTGGGGCCAGGGATGCTGCTGCCTGGCTTTGCGTGTTTGTTTCTTGGCCGGGTGTCGTCGCCAAAGGCACCAACTACGGCCCGCTACGGCCGTGGCCGCTGGTCCGGCGCGGCGCGGCGGCACCGGAGGGGGGCGGTAGAAAAGTATTTAGGGGGCGGTATGTTGCCGATGCGCTAACTGCGCAGTACTTTAGCACCCACAACGGGCTACCGCCGTCGGTGGTCCGGGCTTTTTCACCTTTTTTACTGCTTGTTGCCATGAATCGTTTGTTGTTTGCTGTCTTGCCGCTCGCGCAGCTCAAGACCCCCGAAAAAATTACCAAAGGGCGCTACATCGTGCAGTGTTTTGCCGAGAACCAGGCCCTGTTTCCGAAAACCGCGCCCTACCCGCTGGCCGATATGCAGAAGGCCGTCGAGGAACTCGACCAGGCGCACACCGCCACTCAGGGCAAGAGCACCCTTTCGTTTGCCCAGGAACGGGAGGCGCTGGCGCGGTTCGACGTGGTGTTTGGGGCCTACCGCGACTGGGCCAACCAGCCCGACGTGACGGGCGACAACGCCGTCAAAATTGAGCAGCTCGGCCTCGATGTGAGCCGCGAGGCGCAGGCCCGGGGGCCGATGCTGGCGCCCGTGCTCAAGCAGCCCACCGGCGAAGTAGAGGGCGAGCTGGACTTGATGGTGGACAAGATGGACGGCTTTGCGGCCCTGGTCTGGTTTGTGGCCTACGGCGACGAGATGCCCGCCGACGAGGCCTTTCGCTACTGCACGGCCGGCACCCGGCTCCGCCAGACGCTCACGCTCCGCTCGGGCCTCGTGGCCTGGGTGCGGGTGCTGGCCGTGGGGCCGCAAGGCGCCGGCCCGCTGAGTGCCGCCGTGAAGCGCCGGGTGCTGTAGGGAGGCGGGCGCGGGCCGCTGCGCCGATGCTACGATTTATCGAACGCCTGCCCTGGCCGGGGCAGGCGTTTTTGCGTTGTATCATTACGTTCCTTTTTGTTTTTGCACTGCCAATGCGACGTTTCTACCGCGTTTGTTTGGTGTTTGGACTGGCACTAACCGCGTGGTGGCCCACTTTGGCTGCGGGCCTGCCGCCTGCTCCCGACACTTTGCGCCCCTTGCTGGCTGCCGCCCGCACCCCTGCTGCCCGGCAGGCCGCCTGCCTGCGGGTGGCGGCGGCTTTTGCCGCGTTGCCCAATGTGCCTGCAGCCACTGCTTACGCCGCCGCTGCGGCAGCCCTGGCCACGCAGCGCCACGACGCGCCCGGCCAGGGCCGCGCCGCCAGCCTGCACGGCTTTGCGCTGCTGCAAGCCGGGGAGGCTGCCCGCGCCGCCCCCCTGCTGGGCCGGGCCGAAGCCTTGCTGGCCGCCGCTCCCCTGCCCTGGCAAGCCGACAACCATGCTTACCTGGCCTGGCTTTTGGGCGACACCCAGCGGCCTGCCGCTGCCCTGCGCTACTTGCGCCGCGCCCGCGCCGAATACGGCCGCCTGGGCAACGCGGCGGCCCAGGCCGAGCTCTCGGGCACGGCTTCTGTGGTGTACCTCTTTCAGGGCCGGGGCGACTCGGCGGCCCTGGTGCTGTTGCAGGCCGCTCGCCAGCAGCACCGCCTGGGCCTGGCCCTGAACGAGGGTTCTACGCTGGGCAACCTGGCCTCGGTGCTGCACCAGCTTGGCCGCCTGCCCGAGGCCGACCGCTACGCCCGGCAGGCGTTGGCCATTTACCAGCGCCAGCACGCCATGGACCAGTTTTCGGTGCTTTACCAAACGCTGGGCAACATTGCCTGGGCCCGCCACCGGCCCGCCGAGGCCGTGCCGTACTACCGTGCCTGCCTGCGCGGGCTTGCCGCTTTGCACCTGGAGGGCCAGGGCATCTCTTGCCTGGGCAGCCTGGCCGGTGCCCTGGCCGACTTGGGCCAGCTCGATTTGGCTATTTACTACCAAACCCGCGCCGTGCAGCTTTGCCGGCAGCAAGGCCAAACAGGCCAGCTCGCCATCGAGCTGGGTGCCCTGGCTCAAGCCTACGGCAAGGCCCGCCGCTGGCCCGAAGCCGAGCGTTGGGCCAAGGCCAGCTTGGCCGCGCAAGGCCGCGAGAAGCTACAGAACGAACGCGCCCTGCTGGTACTGGCAAACGCCGCCGTTGCCCGCGCCGACTTTCGTCAGGCCCTGGCCTACGAACACCAAGTCCGCCTTGTAGCCCAGGCCCGCAACGCCCGCGAGAGCCAGCGCCTGGTGCAAGAACAACGTGCCCGTTTTGAAACCGACCGCGCCGAACAACAAGTGGCGTTGCTTACGGCCCGCGCCCAGTCGCAATCGCAAGCCCAGGAGCTGGCCCGCCTGCGCACCCAGCGCGAGCGGGCCGGCCTGGGGGCGCTGACGCTGCTGGTGCTGGCCGGAGCCGGGGCTGCGGCCGGGCAGTACCGCCGCCGCCAGGCCGGCCGCCTCGCCTCCGAGGCGCTGGCCCTGCG
>JANXUO010000063.1 GCA_025356245.1 Hymenobacter sp. | reverse complement strand
GCTCTTTTTCAGCCCAGTCGGCATCGCCCCAGCGCTGCGTGTCACGTACTTTTTGCACGACGTCTTCAAGCGACGCATACACCGCCCCCGCTGCGCCCACCACGTTGTTCTGGTCGTAGTTGGCGTAGGGCGTGGCATCGGCCAGGCCGAGCAGGTAGATACCGGTGTTCACGTTCTTCACCGTGTTGGCGTAGAACACGTTGTTTGAGCTTTGGCCGGCGGCCGAGGCCCCCGTGCCGCTCAGCAGCGTGGCCGTGCCGATGGTGGTGAGCGTCTGGGGCAGCGAGGCAATCCCGATGGCCGAGTTGCTGGCTGCGGTGACGTTGCCCTTTTGCAGCGTTATCGTGCAGCTCTGAATGGTGTTGCCGTTGCAGCCGTTGGTGTTGCTGGGCCGCAACAGCAAAAAGCCGTACTCCATCTGGGGGGTGGTGGTGGCGTTGCCCACCGGGTCGTTCAGCACCAGGCCATCGAAGGTCACGTAGTCCGCCCCGTTGAGGATGATGATGGCATCGCGGTTGGTGCCCGCAGCCGAAACCGTAGTACCAATGTTGGTGCTCAGGCCCGCCGCGGCGTTGATGATTGGTGGCGAAGCCGGAATGTTGTTGTCGCGCAGAAAGCTCACCGGGTCGGCCGCGCTGGCTCCCGCTACCTGGTTCAGCGTCAGGTTACTTTCGGTGAAAATGGCCCCGTCGGCCACAAAAAATGTTACGCCACCGCTGCCCACGGCCACGCCTTGGGTATTGAGGGCCGCAAAAGCCGCCCCGAAGGTGGTGTAATCGCCACCAGGGCCAATGGTTTTGCCGCCCGAAAGCTGGGCGTAGGCCGGCCCGCCCGCAAGCAAAGCGGCCAGCAAGCCCAATAAGGCCACCAAACGGCCGCGGGTGCCCGACCGCAGAGCCGCCATCAGCTGCCCAAAATGTAAAGGATTACTCATAAAAAAGAGGGGGTGGGTAAAAAGTAGGGGTGACTTAAAAAAGCAAGAAGGTAAAGTGGCTGGCCGCGGTCCAAAAAGCAGACCGGGGCAGGTTAGCGAGCCGGGCAGGCTGCGTGGGGCAGCGCCAGCTAAATAATTTTTCCACAATGACTAAAAACGGGCAGCTTTGCTGCCAAGGCAGGCCCATAGGGAGCCCATTAACGACGGGAAGGGCTAACGCCACTTCATCGAAAACAAGGACAAATAATCAGGCTATACCGTTGGGTGCAAACGACTGGAGTCTTTCTCAGTACCATGTGCAAAGGGCGTAAAAGCGGACAAAACCAATGACCAGGCAGCGGAATTACAGCCGAAATATAGGATTAATTTTCCGGTAATCCCAGCTTGAAGCAAAAATTACGTGTGGGTACACGCAATTTCTACTCCTATTTTAGCGCTTATTCAGAACTATTTACGGTAGAAAAGATATTCTTTGGAAGAAAAAAGATTTTTGAGCATCTCATTTTTTTACTGGAATAATGCCAAATATGTTTTCTGAATACCAGAAAGATTTTTTAGTATTATCCCGATATGGCAGTTGAGCTGCTACTGCACTTACTCTTTCATCACCCGCAGGTGTTGCAGGTGGCTGGGACCCGAAATATGCAGCAGGTACAGGCCCGACAGCCGCCGCTCCGGTGGAGGTAACACGCCGGGTGGGGGCTGGGCCATGGGACGTCCAGATTTTAGAAAGCAATCCACCGCCGGTCGCCGGGCCATCAAAAGCTTTTTGACTTACTAAAACATTCATACTGAGCCTGCCGAAGCGTCTTTACCGTAGCAGTAAACCGAATTACTTTCCCGGTAAAGATGCTTCGGCAAGCTCAGCATGACGTTCGTAGTGGTTTTTGGCCAAGCCAAGCAGCTTCTGAGCAGTGCTGCATAAATAGCTGGGTAGAAAGCAGTCATGCTTCATCTGGCTTCCCGCAGGAAGCATGACTGCTTTTTACCCGGTTACTATTGCGCGAGTACCTAAACGCAAAAAAGCGCCCCGTTGCCGGGGCGCTTTTTTGCGTTTCCTATCCCACTAGGAAGAAACCTATTCCTTCACCACTTTCAGGTGCAGGGTGCTGCCATTAAGGGGCAGGTGCAGCAGGTACACACCGGCGGGCAGCGGGTCGAGGCCGGTGAGGGCTACGGGGCTGGTGCCGGTGGGCAAGGCCAGGCGCTGGGTCAGCACGGTGCGGCCGGCAGCGTCGGTCAGCGTCAGCGGGGCATCGGTGGCGGCGGTGGGGTTCGTTACCGTCAGGGTCAGCGCGCTGCTGAAGGGGTTAGGTGCGGCGCTCAGGCTGGCAGCAGCGGCCTTTTCGAAGGCCACGGTGCGCACCTGCGACGTGGTGGCGGTGCCGTCCAGGTCGAGCTGGCGCAGGCGGTAGTAGCGCAGGCCGGCTTTGCCCGCCTCGCGGTCGGTGTAGCCGTAGCTGCGGGGGGCCGAGGAGTTGGCCGAGGCTGGCTCCACGGTGTGCAGCGTGCGGAAGGCGCGGCCGTCGGTGCTCACCTGCACCTCAAAGCCGGCGTTGTTCTTCTCCGAAGCCGTGGCCCAGGTCAGCTCGGCGTCGGCATCGCGGCGGGTGGCCTCAAAGCGGGTCAGCGTCACGGGCAGCGGGTTGAGGCGGTTGCCCAGGGTCCAGTCCGAGAGGTGGTTCACGCTGGCCAGCGTCACGGTGCCGGCGTTGCCGCCGGTGGGGGTGCTGGCCACGGTGCTGGCGGTGTAGTAGCTCCAGGGGCCGCTGCTGGCCCCGCCCCCGGCGGGGATGGCGGCCGAGAACAGCTCCAGGTTGGCCGGGGCAATGCCGTTGAGCTCGTGGGTGAAGTACTGGAACGCCATGCCCACGTTGAGGTTGACATCCACCGTGGGCACCACCCGGTACTGGCGCAGGATGCTCTGGCTGGTGCCCGTACCCGTTACATAAGTGCCGGTGCTGCGGGTAAGAAGCGTGGTGCCGGGCAGACTAGCCGAGGCAACAGCCGGGGTCAGGGTCAGGCCCAGGCCACCAAAGCTGTCGGGGCTGCCAGCCGTGCTCACGTTGTGGCTCGTGTATACTTTGCCCAGCACGTAGCTGGTTTCGGTTTCGACGATGGTAGCCGTACCGTAGGTCTGGGTCTGGTCGGCGCTGGCCAACTCGATGCTGAAGGTTCCGGTGTTGAGCTTGCCGCTGTTCATCGTCAGCTGGTTGTCAACCCGCAACGCGCTAAGCAGCGTGGTGGTGGTGGTCGAAACTGTGTTCACCACAAAGTTGTACACCTCGCTGATGCCGCTGAGCTGGTGAATGCCCGGGCCGTTGAAGCTGAGCGTGCCCCCCGTCACCACGCCAGGCGTAGCGGTGGGCACCACCAGGTCGGCGTTGCCGCTGCTGGAGAAGTTGCCGTACACGGCCAGCTCCCCGGCACTCAGCTTGAGAGCGCCACCAGCGCTGAGCGTCAGCGTTTTCACTTCGGCGGTGCCGGGGCCTACCAGGTTGGGGTAGGTGGCGACACTGCCCGGAATGACGGCGTTCACAAAGCGGTTGGGTACGCAGTTGGTCCAGTTCAGGGCATCAAACCAGTTGGTCGAGCTGGCCCCGCCCGTCCAGGTGCTGCTCACGTTCACGGGCACCGTGGTGCTGCCCAGGCCGCTGCCGCTGCCCGAGCAGAAGGCATCGTTGAGGGCCGTCACGGTGTAGGTCGTGTTGGCCGTCAGGATGGGAGTCACGAAGGTGTAGGGGCTGGTGAGGATGTTCGTCACCGTCGTTGAGGTTGTGCCGTCGGTGTAGGTCAGGTTCCAGGGAGCCTGGCCGGTGAGGTTCACCGTGATGGTGGCGGTGTTGCCCGCGCACTGCACGCCGCTGTTGGTAAGCGTGGCCGTGGGCCGGGGGTTGATGCTCACCAGGATGGTGCCCGTGCTGGCCGTGCAGGCGTTGGCATCCCGCACCAGAATGGTGTAGGTGCCCGCCGGCAGGCTCATGAAGGTGTAGGGCAGGGCCGTGGCCACGGTGGGCACGTAGGTGTTGCCACTGTCAATTGAGTACTGGTACGGGCCGGTGCCGTTCGAGCCGGTGGCGGTAATCGAGCCATCCGAGCCGCCGTTGCAGGTCACGTCGGTTTTGCTGGCCGTCACCATCACCGCCGTGGCGGGCTGGCTGATGACCACCGTTTGGGCCGGGGCCGCGCACTGGGCACCGGCGTTGTTGCGCACCACTATCTGATAGCTGCCCGCCGCCAGGTTGTTGAAGAGGTTGGAGAACTGGTAGGTCGCTCCACCGTCTTTGGAGTAGTTGTAAGGTGCTACCCCGCCCGTGGCCGACACCGTGATGGAGCCCGTGCTGTTGCCGAAGCAACCCACGTTGGTCTGCATCGTGGTAAAGCTCGGCGGCGAACTCACCACGACGGTGGTGCTGGCCACCGGGTTTGCCGTGGCCGCGCAGTTGGCGTCGCTCAGGGCCGTGAGGGTGTAGGTGGTGTTGGCCAGCAGCAAGCCGGTAGGGATGACGAGGGTGCCACTCGTGCTGGTGCCGCTTACCGGCGCTACCGCCCCAGTGTACGTGTAGGTGTAGTTCCAGGGGCCGGTGCCCGCGAAAACGAACGTCACATTGCCCGCGCCACCGTTGCAGAAAGGCCCGTCGTTGCTGGCCGTGGCCGTGGGCCGCGGGTTCACCGTCACCGCTACCGGAGCCGGGAAGCTGGTAGCCGTGCAGCGGGCATCGCTCAGGGCCGTGATGGCGTAGGTCGTGTTCGCCGTGATGGCCGCCGGCGTGATGCTGAACGGCGAGGTAGCGATGCCCGACACCGTAACCGGGTTGAGCCCGTTGGCGGTGTAGGTGATGCTCCACGGGCCACTGCCCGTCAGGTTGCCGCTCAGCGTCGTGGCAGTGCCCGAGCAAATTGGGCTCGTGGCACTCAGCGTGGCCGTGGGGGCGGCGTTGTTGCTGCCCACGGTGGCCGTGGTGCTGGCCGTGCAGTTGTTGGCATCCTTCACCCCGATGGTGTAGGTGCCCGGCGCGAGGCCCGTGAAGCTGCCCGTCGTGTTCGAGTACAGCCCCGAAGTGCCCAGGCGGTAGCCGTAGGCCGGGGTGCCGCCCGTGGCCGAAGCCAGGATGCTGCCGTTGTTGCCGTTGGCGCAGGTGGCGTTGGTCGGCGTAGCCGAAGCCACGAGCAGCGCCGGCTGCGTGATGGTCACGGGCTGGGCCGTGGCCGCCGTGCAGAACTGGCCCTTCACCAGCACCTGGTAGGTGGCCGGGGCCAGGCCCGTGAAGGTGTAGGGGTTAGTGGCGCTGGCCACGTAAGTCGTGCCGTTGTCAATCGAATACTCATAAGGGGCCGTGCCGCCCGCCGCCGTGACGGTGATGCTGCCATCGCCGTTGCCGTTGCAGCTCACGTTGGCTTGCGTCGTGCTAAAGGTGGGCAGGGGCCGCACCGTCACCGCTACCGAAGCCGGGAAGCTGGTAGCCGTGCAGTTGGCGTCGCTCAGCGCCGTGATGGCGTAGGTCGTGTTGGCCGTGATGGCCGCCGGCGTGATGCTGAACGGCGAGGTAGCGGCCGTGGCCACGGGCTGGGTCACGCCGTTGGCCGTGTAGGTGATGTTCCACGGGCCGGTGCCCGTCAGGTTGCCACTCAGCGTCGTGGAAGTGCCCGAGCAAATTGGGCTGGTGGCGGCCAGCGTGGCCGTGGGCAGCGGGTTCACCGTCACCGATGCCGCGCTTGGGAAGCTCGTGGCGGTGCAGGTGGCGTCAGTCAGCGCCGTAATGGTGATGGAGCGGGTACCGGCCGCAAGCGCAGCCGAAGCGAAGGAGTAGTTGAACGTGGTGTTGCCCGTGGCCCCGAGCGCCATCGGCGCTTGGTTGGCGCCGTCGATGGCGTAGGTCAGGCTCCACGGGCCGTTGCCGGTCAGGGTGCCGCTCAGGGTGCTGGGGCTTCCGGCGCAAACCGGGCTCGTGGCGCTCAGCGTAGCCGTAGGCAGCGGGTTCACCGTGATGGTGATGGGCGTGGCCGCGCTGGGGCAGCTGTTGCTGGGGAAGCTGGCCGTTACGTTGTAGGTCGTCGTCGTCGTCGGGTTGAACGTGATGTTGTTGCCCGCTACCACGGCCGTGGTCGGGTTGCCCACCACGGCGAAGGTGGCCGATTCGGGCCTGCTTCCCGTCACGCCCACGTTGTCGATGGCCCAGTAGAAGCCAAAGGTGGACTGGTAACGGAAGCGCACCTGCACGGTGGCTTGCCCAAGTGCCCCAGCGGGCAAGGATACGGTGGTGGGGATTTGGGTTCCCGTGCTGGTGCCTTGCGAACCGGCCGTGAGGTAGTCAACCAGCAGCGTCCAGTTGGTGCCGTTCGTGCTGTATTCCAGAGCGGCGGCAACGTCGCCAGCAGTGTACTTCAAATAATACTGCTGGAACGAGAGCGTAGCCGCCGTGTAGTTCACCGTGCTAAAGGCTGGCGAGATAAGCTGCGAGTTAGACGTGGCACCGGTGGTGTTGCTGTTGGCAATGTAAAAGCCACCCGTTGCAGACCCTGACGGACCGTTATAGTTACCTGGCCCGTTAGAGTTGGTATAAGGGGCAGTTACGCGGGTGAACTCAGTCCCGCCGGTGTTGCCCGCGTTTGTCGTTACCGTAAAGCCATCGGCTCCGTTATCAAACGTGGCCGTGGCCAATGCCGTCTGGTTCGTCAGCGTATTGGTGTTGGTCGAAGCCACCACCACCGTGCTGCTGCCCGCGCAAATGGCGGCGCTACTGGGCGTCAGCGTCGGCGCGTTCGGCCGAACCTGCGTCCGGGTGTTGGTGCCGGCCGGGGTGCTGGGCAGGGCATCGTTGGTGGCATCAGCATCGCCACTCAGGCTGGCCGAGATGTTGAAGGTGTAGGTGCCCGCCAGGCTCATGTTTGCCGTCGTCACGAATGTTACCGGCTGGGTTGCCCCGGCCCCGAGGGTTCCGGTGTTGATGACCACCGGGGTCAGCGTGGTGGTGGTGGGGCCGGTCACGGTGCCACTCACCGTCACGGGGTTGGTCGCGAAGTTCAAGGTAGTCCCGCCGAAGTTCTTCAGCGTCACGGTCACGGTTTCGGTGGCTGAGAAGCAACTGGAGCCGCTGCTGGGGGCCGTGAGGGCCGTGATGCCCACATCGCGGGTCGGGGTGAAGTTGCCCTCATCGGCCCCCAGGTCGGGGGCGAAGCCGCCGCCGTTCGTTTGGCCCGCCAGCGGGTAAGGCCCACGGGCCTGGTTGTCCACGTCGTTGCCGGCGGCGGCTATCAGCACCCCGGCGCTTTCCACCTTCGTGGCCGTAGTGGGCAGAATGTGCAGGTCGGTAGCCGAGGTAAACTGCGGGTCGCCGTTCACCGAGTTTGCATCCTGGCCGGTGCCGGTGGTGCCGTCTTGCAGGGTTGCGAGGGTAGCACGGTCGGCGCTGGCGAAGAATGCCAGCACACCCTGGATGCCACTCACGTAATAGTCGTTGTAATTGATGGTGGTGAACGCCGCTTTCGCAGCCGAGCTGTAAAGCGCGTACGCCTTGCTGCTGCTGCCCGTATTCACCAGCGAGTTCACGAAGATGTTGTCGCGCACATCGAGTGCCGACGTTCCCGAAGCGGCAAAGAATGCCGCTGAGATATAGGTTGAGGTGTTGACCGGGCTATACGTGCCGGTCAGGTTCACCGAGTTGTGGTAAAGCCTTACGCCCCCGGTGGTGCCTTGTAAACCAATGCCATAAATGGCATCGCTCGTCAGCGAACTCCAGCCCGCGCCTGTGATGCCGGCCACAAAGTTGTTGCTGATTTGCAGGTTGCTCGTGGCCGTCGCCGTCGTTACCCGGATGCCCTGGCCGCTGTAGGTGCTGGTGTTTGACACCACGTTCAGCACCTTGTTGCGGTCCACCAGTCCCCCGGTAAAGTTGGCACCTAATAAAAGGCCCACAGCATCAAAGCTGCCAGCGGGTACATACACGCCGTTAATCGTGTTGCCACTCACCGTCGCCCCGGTTACGCCCGTCGCAAAGCTCATCCCGAAGGGAGTGGCCGTGGCCGTGGCAATGCCCACGTTTTGCACCGTGTTGCCGGTGACGCTGGGGCTGGTAGCCTGTTGCACGAAAATGCCCAATTGCCCAATGTTGTTGGCATTGGTTGCCAAGAACGTGCCGGCCGGCCCCACCACGTTGTCCGTGATTTGCAGGCCCGTGCCCGGCGTGGTCGGGTCGTTGCCCACCACAATGCCGCCGCCGGTGCCCTGCACTGCGTTGTTGGCAATGACAATTCCGTTGGCACTGCCGCCAGTGGAGATGTTGTAGCTTGTGCTGCTCACCAGTATCCCCACGCTGATGGCGGGGGAGGTGCCGGTGTTCACGGCCCCTTGCAGCACCAGGTTCCGCACCTGAATGTTGCTGCTGGGCGCGGCAATGGTCGAGGCCACGTACACGAGTGCCGCCGACGTGGCCGTGGGGCTCGTGTTGCTGATGGTCAGGTCGCGGCTGATGCCGCCCACCGTGTTCGAGCCGTCCAACACGTAGTTGGCAGCACTCGTAACCACGAAGGTCGAGGTGGTGCCCGCGTTCACGATGAGCGGCGAGGTAAGCAGGGCCGGCTTGAACGTAACCGTGTTGGCGGCGCTGGTGCCCGTGTAGGCCGTCAGGTTCAGCGGGAAACTTTCGTTGTTGGCCGTATTATACGGAGTGGCAGCGGGGTTGATAAGCGAGAACACCACGGCCGCGCTCACCCCGCGCAGGTTCAGGTCGGCAATGGCCGCCGTGATGGTAGCGTAGCTGGGCGACGGCACCGCCCCGGTGGGCTGCCCCACGGTGTAAGTGCCAGCCAGTGGCCCCACGATGGTGCGCGACCCAGCCGCGCCGCTCAGCGTAGGCGTGGTGCCGCCGGCCGAGGTCGTAACGGTGGTTACGGTCGATTGCACCGTCTGGCCGGCGGTGGCACCGGCCGGGATGTCGTAGGTCAGGAAGAAATAGTTGGCTCCCGTCGCCAGCGTCGGCGGCGTGGTCAGTGTCAGGGTATAGGAGCTGGCAATCGTGCCGGTGCTGGCCAGCAGCGTGGCCGTGCCCAGCGAGAAGGTAGCAGTCGGGCTGCTGTACAGCTTCGCGTTTGACACGTTGGCCGGGGCCGTGCCGTTCAGGCTGAACGTGATGCTGGTTAGCGTTAGCGGGTTCACGCTGCCAACGGTGTTTACAATCACCCCCGTTACCTGTTGGTTTGTGGCGCCCAAAGCCGTATTGGCGTTATTCTGGGTGTATTGGGTGCTGCTAACCGTCATCAGCGGCGCGGGTTTGAAGTCGCCTTCGTCAGCCCCGATGTCGGGGGCCGTGCCGCCGCCGTTGGCCTGGCTGCCTTTGGGGTAGCCGGTACGCACGCCCGTTGCATCAATGTCGTCCACGATTCCCGTGCCTGCTACGCCGCCACTTTCGGCTACGGTAGCCACCGGACTACTGGTGGTGGGGTCGAGGTGCGGGTTGGTGTTGCTGATGAACGGCGTGGTACTTTCCGTCACGGCGTTGGTTTCGCGGGGGCTGCCCAGGGCCGTGCGGTAGCCCGCCAGAGTAGTCTGGTTCGTCGTGCCATCGTAGTACAGGCCCGTGGTGCCGAAAAGCAGGTTGTTGTTGATGGTGGTCGGCGTGAAGGTAGTCGTGGCAGTCCGGTAGATGGCCACGGCCCGGCCGGTGGCGCCCGAAGCCTGTCCGTACTTGTTCACGAAGATGTTGTTGCGGAAATCCACCGCCACGGGCGGAGCGCCCATGTAGAATGCGCCCGAAGTGTGGGCAACGGCGGTAGCGGTCATGCCGTTGAAGTATACCGTATTATGAAATACGTTGTACGTCAGGTTCTGACGGAAGTCAATTCCTCGCACACCCGCTCCTGTACTGGTCGAGGCGTTGGCCTTGATGTCGGAAATCAGGTTGTTGCTGATATTGACCGTTGTCGTCTGGCTCGTCGAGCCGTTGTTGATAGAAATGCCACTCGTTACGGCGGTACTGCTCGTGGTGGCGTTGCTCACTGTGAAAATGGTGTTGCGGGAGATGCTCACCGTCGAGCCCGTGACGGGAGCGTGCTGGACGGCATTCAGCGCCGCCGAGTTGGCCGTGGCCGAGGTCAGGCTCAGGTTCGAAATCGTGTTGCCCGTAATGGTTGCGGTGCCCGCAGAAGCAGAAGTACCAATCGCAACGCCGTACAGCGAAGTGGAGGCTGCCGAGGCGCTGAGGTTGGCAAAGGTATTGCCCGTCACGGCGGTTGAGGTAGCACTGGTTACATAAACACCGGCCACGAAGACACTGCCAACGCTGGTGCTGATGTTATTGAACGTGTTGCCCGAAATCGTGGCCGTGCTGGCCGAGCCCGTCGTTGAAGCTACTCCGTAAGCCGAGCCACCTGTCGAGACAAAGCTGCTCAGGGCAGTATTGCTCAACAAAAAACTGGTTTGGTTGGTGTAGCTCACCCCAATCGGTGTACTAGCCGTGGTAGCCAGCCCGGTGATGGTACTCGTCAGCGCCGCTGGCAGTACCGCCGTGCCGGTAATCTGGTTGTTGTTGTCCGGAAAGGCAGTAACACCGTTCAGGTTGTATCCAATGAGCGCGTTGCTCACTGCCACGTTCTGAAACAGCAGGTTGCTGTTGGCCCCAGCCGCACTGCTGGCCGCGCTGGACGAGTACACGCCGCTGGTGGAACCCGTGTTGGTAGCGGGAAACGAGATGTTGCTGCTCTGCACCGTGATATTCTGGCACCCGTTGGTGCTCGTCGGCGCGTTTAGGAACAGGCCATACTCCATGCGGGCGGCAGCGGTGGCATTGGCCGAATTGTCCCGAAAGTCAATGCCCGTGAAAGTGATATAATCCGAGCCGCTCAGCGTCAGCGAAGCATCGGCTGTGCCAATGCCGGTGGTGCCTTGCAGAACGGGGTTATTGCCACCCGACGACTTAGCAAAGGTGATGGTGTTAGCGGCCGTGCCGGTGGCGGTGATGGTTTGAGGGGCTTCGCTGAACGTCTGGCCCTGGGTCACGGTAAACGTTACCGGTCCGCTGATGCCGTTGTTCAAAGCCGATATGGCCGCAGCCCAGGTTTGAAAATTGCGGCCGGCGGTGGCTAGGGTTTGGTCGATGGTATAGGCTCCGGTCAGCAGCACGGGCACAGCGCTGGTCAGCACCACATTGTCAAGCGCAGCGGGCGGAGCTGTACCTCCCGAGCCGTCGTTGCTCCACATGAAAATAAGGCGAACGGTGGTGCCGGCCAAGCTGTTTGGCAGCGCCATTGATGCATTAGTAAAGGCCGGTACACTTTGCTGGCCTAAGTTGTTAAATAAATCGGTGACACCTGGCGCCAACGGAATGGTTGTTGACCGAATGTTTGTAGTAGCTGAAGCAGTTGGAGTATAGGTTGCTGGTGCCGTATATGCCACCCGTAGGTAATCATAAGTGGACTCCCCATTGCCTTTCCAGGCGAACGACAAGTTGATGGCAGTTTCGCCAGCCGGAATGGTCACGTCGCGGTACAAAAACACCGTGCTGGTCGCCGTATTCGTGTAGGCATAAGTAGTGCCCGCATTGCTGATGTAGGCCGCGTTAGCTCCGCTTGCTGCCCCGGCCCCGGTGCCCGTTATCCACTTATTGGTAGCCGTGCCGTTTACCACGGTGAAGCTATTGGCTCCCTCAAATCCTTCATTTATCAGCGAAGTAGCTGGAGCAGCTATTGTAAACGTAGCCGTTGCAATGGCGGTGTTGTACGTACCCGAGCCGCCGCCGCCGCCAGTGAAAGTAAAAGGGGCCGATTCGCGGACATCAATCGAATAGCTGCCCGTCGGCAAGCCGCTAAGCAGGTTGATAGCGGCGTTATTGGTTATCCACTTCTGGTCGCCTGCGCCGTTCAGGTCGGCGCTGTTGCCGCCGGGGCAGGCCCCGCCGAACTCGCAGTTGAAGTTCAGATTGAAGGACTGAAACGCCCCCGGCGTCTGGCCCGTGGCGTAAATGCGGTACGAGAGCGTCGGCTGGAGGATGTTATCGCCGCTGTTTTTGAAGGTCTTTAGTTCGCCCCCGTTCAACACCAGCGTCCCGTTCGGCGCAAATGTTCCGAGGTTGGCGGCATTGAAGTTGCCAAAGCCGCCCGACGACGCATCCAACTGTCGGTAGGTGCTGTTTACGATGGCGTAGCTGCCGTAAATGCCGCTACCGGCCCAGGCCGGCGCAACCGTTCCAAGTAAGAAAACCAAAAGTCCCAGCAGCGGCCGGCTCGCGGCGGTAGTCAAACTCATTCCCCGCAGCCAGGCCCAGCCAGCGCGTGGGCGGGCGGCCGTGGCCTCTCCCATCAGTAATGTTTGTTGCATAAAAAAATTAAAAACGGGTGAGGTGACGCAGGCAGGAAAGATGGTTTTACCGATGCGTTAGAAAAAGGCTCAACGCCAAAAACCTAGGGTTAGGACGCACCGATTACAAAGGTCGTACCTAAAGGCCCCTGCAACCAAAAAAGTGCCATTCTCAAACCCAATATAATTTGGCAATGCGTCCATTATATTTGTTTAATCCTAATAAATCGGCCAAAAAATTGATTTTGGTGCAAAATATATTCGCAAAATATTATTCACGGAATAATACTGATGTGAAAAAGTCTAAGTATTTATCAATGCTGGCGATAGCATTATCCAAGCAATCCAGGACCGGATAAGGATGAGCTTTGGGGGCCGCTCGCCGCGCTGCTGCCATTGCATTTTTGGAGGGTTGGGCAATGGCGGTACCGGCCAGCAGCGCCCACCCGGGCGGGCGGCCTTCACACCGGCTTGCTGCCAGGGGCCATGGTGAGGCGGGCCAGGAAATCGACGGCCGGGGCGTAGCGGCTGCGGTGCTCCTGGTAGTGCAGCCAGCCGGCGGCGCGGTCGGGGCACACGGGCAGGCCGGCGGCGAGCAGCTCGTCGCAGGCGGTCATGAAATCGGCCCGGCCGGGGGCTTCCACGGGGTCGGAGGCGGGCTGCAGGGCCGAGGGCTCGGTGCCGACCTGCACGTCGAAGAAGCGATACACACGGTTCAGGGCCAGGCTGCCGGCCTTGAAGGTGAGCTCTACCTGCGGGTGGTGCCGGCCCTCCAGGGCCGAAAACAGCAGGTTGGCGGTTTCGAGCACCAGGCTGCCGGCCGTGACCCAGGAGCGGCCGGCCTGGGGCGAGCGGAAAAAGGTGAGGATGGGCAGCGAGGTGTGGCTTTCCTCAATCTCGACAAACCACCGCTCCCAGGCGGCCCACTGCCGCTCGTCGTGGTTGTGGGCGCCGTTGCGTTGCAGCCACACCAGCAGCGCCACGGCCGACACGGGCGTACCAGCCCGCAGCTCGAGTTGCGCCACCGTGACCTCGCGCCGCGAAAAGGCCTGGTAGATGGTGGGCAGGTACGAGAGCAGCAGCGTGAGGAGCAGCAGGCCCAGCGAGGCTTCGGAGAAGCCCAGCGCGGCGGCTCCGGTGCTGCGGAGCTTGTCGGTGCCCAGCGTGAGGAGGTAGCTGCTACTCAGGCGGTAGCATGCTTCCAACGACCCCTCCCCCAGCGCCCAGTAGATGCCGGTGTAGCCCAGGCCCACCAGCGCTTCCCAGGCAATGGGCAGCGCCACGAGGGCCACGGGGGCGTAGTGCGCCATCACGCGGTCGCGCTGCGCGTAGTTGCGGCCGGTGCGGGCCACAAGGTCAAACAGGAAGCGCACGCCGGTGTACACCCACACGTTGAGGCGCACGGTTTCGCTGCGCGGCAGCACAAACGAGCGAATGGCCGCCGACACGGTGATGATGATGAGCCAGAGGCCCAGCAGGGCAGTGAGGATGCGGAGCAGTATCCAGAAATAATCCATAATTACAGGGTAGGCCTGGCGGTAGTTGGGCGGCGGAGCAGCTGCCGCTGCAATCGGGGTCGGCGGGGGGGCAGTGGGCCGACCATATCCCGCTCAAAGCCCCGGAAAGGCCATTTTGCAAATAACCAAGGCCGGGGCGACAGCCGAAGTAGGGACAGCCATGCTTGAGCCATGCTCCGACCATGCTTCAGCCATGCTCCAGCCATGCTCCGACGCGGGCGCTAATCGATATAAAACGCAGGGTTAAAAGCAAAGGGCGGAAAAGTCGGAAAAATACTATTTTCGAAGTTAGTTAGGCAACCTTGAGTGGCCGGCTCAACGGCTTGCTTCGGGGCGGTTGCGCCGGGGTTGGCGGGTCTTCAGGCGGCAGCCCCCAGGACGTAGCGCAGGCGTTGGCGGCGGCTTTCGAGGCTGGCGGCGTAGCGGTCGTGCTGGGCGGGCGGCAGGGCCGAGCGGGCCAGCAACTGGGCCGTGGCGGCCTCGTGGCCCACTACTTCGCGCAGCAGACGGGCCACGCGGCTGGGGGGCAGGCCGAGGCGGCGGCCCAGCTCGGCGAAGTCGGGGTGGGCCAGGTAGGCATTGGCCCGGAAGCTGGGGGTTTCGTGGTCGTCGGCGAAGAGTTCGAGGGCCAGGTTGTTGGTGTCGGTTACGTGCAGGCTGGTGTTGAGCAGGTCGTAGGCGGGCGTGAAGCGGTACTCGCCGGTATCGGGCCGGCGGTGGAGCGAGAAGTTTTTGAGGTGGGCGTCGCCGTTGGAAACGAGGTAGTTGAAGAGGGTGAGGCGGAAGAACTCGTCCAGGTCGGGCGGGGCAGCGGGCACAAAGCGGCGGATGAGTTGGGCAATGCCCTCGTGGCTGTAATCGTACTTGAAGTTTTCGCCGTGCGTGGCCCGGCTGCGCTCGGCCAGTTGGGCAAAGTCTTCCTGCAACAGGTGTTCGCCGCTGGGCAGCACGTCGAAGCGGCGGGTGAGGTAAGCGGCGGGCTGCCCGTCGGCGAAGCGCAGCAGAGCGCAGGCGGCCACCCGCAGCCCAAACACTTGCCGCGCCAGCTGCATGGTGAAATGCTCGTTGGCTGGCACGTCATTCACCGCCCGAATATCAAAACTTCGGGGCGGAGGCTTGAGCAAGTATTCGTGGCTGCCCCGCTCAGCGCTGATTGCCAGCCGGGCACCTTCGAGCCGCATCGACACCTTGAATTGCACCCCCGAAATAGAAATGCGCCGGATGGCCGCAATCAGGTCCTCGCGCAACACGCTCGGCAAGTCGGCCGCCGAAAACGGCAGCACCGGGCTAACGGTCTGCCCGTCAAAAAGCAGTTTGGCGCAACTGGCGCAAAAGCGCAATTTGCCGCCGCGCAGCGGGCGGTAGCAACCGGGGCAGGTCAACATAATTCGCGCACGGTTACGGCCCCGATGGTTTGCTGCCCCGCCGTGGCCAGCAGCAGGGCAAAGTCGTCGCGCTCGTCCAAGTGCAACACGCGGGTTTGCAACGAGTGGTTGGTGCCCTCGGTCAGCAATCCCGAAAAAAACGGAAACAGCACCGGTGCCAGGTGCAGCCGTTGGCTTTTAGGCAAGCTCAAGCTCACGGCTGGTTGCCAAACATCAGCCAGGTAATCAACATCATACTCGAATACGAACCGCCCCTGTTCCTGCCGCAACGTACCGGCCCGGTGTTCGTTCACAAAAACGGCGGCTTGCCGGTACTTTGCCATTTTATGCGATTTCTGTCTGCCTGATTGATTCAATGGTCAGGCCCAGCCCCAGTACCTGCAACACCCCTTGCAACTGCACGAAGCCGGGGTTGCCCCGGCCCGCTTCCCACTCCAAAAGCTGCCGCAACGACACGCCCGCCAACTCCGCAACGTAACCCCGCGAAAGCCCCAGGCTTTGGCGGCGCAATCTCAATAAACGCCCCAACTCCTGGTTGCTCATGCCTTCGAAATAATCGCAGTCAAATGTACGCGGCAAAACGCGCACTTTATTAAAATAGTCTTGAACTGCGCTTACATAAATCCTACATGGAGAATAAATACGCATTTTATCGCCTATCCGACAACCCAAAATACCCGCTCCCAAATTCATTCATCCGCTCATCCACTCATTGCCTCCGCCCACATCTCCCGGAACGACTGCGGGGCCGCCGCCAGCGCGGCGCGGCGCTTGCTCCAGCCGCTCTGGTCGAGCAGGAAGCTCAGGCTCCAGTCTTTGACGCGGGCGGGCAGCACGTCGAGCACCCAGCGGTGGCCCATGCTCCAGCGCCAGAGGCCGATGGCGGCCCGTTCTTCGAAGGGCGCGTGGCCGCTTTCGACAGCTTGCTTGCGGTTGAGCAGCAACAGGTTGTGCAGCGGCACCCGCACGGGGCACACCGTGGTACAGGCTCCGCAGAGGCTGCTGGCGTAACTCAGGTGCTGGTGCTCGGGCAGGCCCGAAAGGTGGGGGCTGATAACGGCCCCAATCGGCCCCGAATACGTGGTTTCGTAGGTGTGGCCGCCGATATTTTTGTACACCGGGCAGATGTTGAGGCAGGCCCCGCAGCGGATGCAGCGCAGGGCGGCCCGCTTGTCGGGCTGGGCCAGCAAGTTGGTGCGGCCGTTGTCGAGCAGGATGACGACCATTTCCTCCGGCCCGTCGGGTTCGCCGGGCTGCCGGGGGCCGAAGTACACGGTGTTGTACACCGTCACTTGCTGCCCGGTGCCGCTGGTGCTGAGCAGCGGCCAGAACAGGTCAAGGTCAGCGAGTTGAGGGATGACTTTCTCGATGCCCACCACCGCAATGTGCAGCTTCGGAAACGTGGCCGAGAGCCGGGCGTTGCCCTCGTTTTCGGTGATGGCCACGGCACCTTCCCGGGCAACGAGAAAATTGCCGCCGCTGATGCCAATTTCGGCGCTTGTGTACTTGTTGCGCAGCAAGTGGCGGGCCGTAAGGACGAGCTTCTGGGCATCGTCGGTGCTTTCGGTGCCGAGGTGCTTGACGAAGATGGCGTTGATGTCGGCCTTGCTCAGGTGCATGGCGGGCGTCACGATGTGGTAGGGCCGCTCGCCGTTGAGCTGCACGATGTACTCGCCGAGGTCCGTTTCGACGGACTCGATGCCTTTGTCGGTGAGGTACTTGTTGACGTGGATTTCCTCCGTCGTCATGCTTTTGGCTTTGACGACGGTGCGGGCCTGGTGCTGGTCGGCCAGGCGGCCGATTTCGGCCAGGGCTTCGGCGGCATCCCGGGCCCACACCACCCGGCCACCGCGGGCCGTGAAAGCGGCCTCAAATTGCAGCAGGTACTGGTCTAGCTTTTCGAGGGCTTGGGCTTTGAGGTAGGCGGCGCGGTCGCGGGCCAGCTCGTGGTGTTCGTAGAGCTTGAGGCCGGCGGTGACGGCCGCGTCGTACTTGCCGATGTTGAAGCGGATTTTGCGGCGGTGTTCGCGGTCGAATGCCTTAATTTCCGCATCTTTTTGAAACTGTTGGGCTTTCATATCTCGCACAGAGTTCACAGAGTTTCACGGAGTTTAATTGACCAACCTTACAACTTGGTCACGCAATGAGGTAGTGTTGAAATTCAATAACAAGCCAACGGGCAGTTTGGTCAGCTTGAGGTAGTTCAGCAGTTGCTTCGAGTGAATGGGAGCCAATGCTTGCACCGACTTCAACTCTAAAATCACGCGCCCCTCCACGATGATGTCAGCCCGAAACTGAAGTCCCAAATCAATGCCGTCGTACAGCACCGGAATGCCAACCTCCGTAGCCACGGCCATCCCGCGCTTCCGCAACTCGTAGGTAAGCGCCGCCGAATAAACGGACTCCATGAGCCCCATGCCCAGCACGGTATGCACCCGATACGCAGCCCCCAAAATGTCACCCGTCAACGTGTTAAGCTCCATACCCAAGAACAAAAAACTCCGTGAAACTCTGTGAACTCTGTGCGAGATTAATCTTTGCTTGAATCCACCACCAGCCGCTCCTCCCGGTTCGCCACGTCCCAGGCCGTGTGGAACACCAGCCGCGCCCGCGCCTCCATCTTATCGAACTGGATTTTCTCAATCTCATCCGAGGCCTGGTGGTAGTCCTCGTGCACACCATTGAAGAAGAACGCCACCGGTATCTTTTTCACCGCGAAGTTGTAATGGTCGGAGCGGTAGTAGAAGCGGTTCGGGTCGGCCGGGTCGTCGAAGCGGTAGTCGAGGTCGAGGTGGGTGTACTGCTTATTGGCGCTTTCCACGGCCACCTTGAGCTGCGAGGCCAGCTTATCGGAGCCAATGACGTACACGTAGTCGGGCTTGCCCTGGTGGGCGTCGTCGGTGCGGCCCACCATGTCCACGTTCAGGTCGGCCACGGTGTTTTTGAGCTCAAACACCGGGTGGCCGGCGTAGTATTCGGAGCCGTAAAGCCCTTCCTCCTCGCCCGTTACACTTAGGAAAAGCAGACTGCGGCGCGGCCCGTGGCCCTCGGCTTTGGCCCGGCCAAAGGCTTCGGCCAGGTTGAGAATGGACGACGTGCCGGAGCCGTCGTCGTCGGCCCCGTTGTACACCTGCCCGTCGATGATGCCCAGGTGGTCGTGGTGGGCCGAAATCACCAGCACCTCGGCCTTTTTGTCGCTGCCTTCCACGAAGCCCAAGGCATTTTCGGTGCCAAAAGGCGTACGCACCTTGGCCGCCTTCACCTTCAGCTTAGTTAGCTTAAAGGGCGCGGGCAATGGCTTTTTAGCCGCATTTAGTTTGGCCAGGTAGGCCTGCACGGCCGCCGCATTGCTGCCCAGCAGCGCATAGCCCACGGCCGGCGACACAAAAAACGACGGGGCGCGGTCGGGCTTCTCCCCCGCCATCACAATGCTGGACTTAGTTATGGCCGGGGCCAGCCGCGCCGCGGACTTAGCGAAGTTAGCGTTGGGCTCAAAATTCACAAAAAATACGCTTCGGGCGCCCTTTGCCGCCGCCAGTGCGGCCTTGGCGCGGTAGTCGCGGCCCCACTTGCTCGGCTCGCCGCCGGTGCCCAGCACGGGGGTGCCGTCGGGGTTGGCTGGTTCGCCTTCCAGGATGAGCAAGTCTTTGCCGGCCACGCTCTTGCCGGCGTAATCCGAGTAGCCGGTCTGCTCGATGCCGTAGCCCACAAACACGGGCTGCACCAGGGTTTCCTTGTCAAAACCGGCGTCGCCGCGCCCGTAGAAGTCAATGAGCCACTTGTACTTGGTTTTGCCAACGGTCAGGGTCGGGTCGGTGCCCCAGGCAAGGTGCTCTAGTTGAAACGGCTGGAGGTACGCATTGGTCGGGTTGGATGCCACTGGCCCCGTCAGCCCGGCGGCTTTGAATTGCGCGGCCACGTAGTTGGCGGCCAGATGCTGGCCCTTTTCGCCGGTCAGGCGGCCCTCGTACTCGTCCGAGGCCAGCACGGCAAGGTGCGTCCGCAGCCGCTCGGCCGTGATTTGGGCGGCGTAGTGGTCGTTCCAATCGGCCTCGACGGGCGCTTGCCTGGTAGGCGGGGCCACGGGCGCGGGCGTCACGGCTTCGGCCGGAGCCGGGGCAGCGGCCGGCACCCTGGACGACTTGGTTTTGACCTTGGTTTTTTGGGCGACGGCGGGCAACGACAAAGCCAGCAGCAGGATGATTGACGGGATTTTCATGAGGCGGTTAAATTGTTTGATTGCTGAATTGTTAGACGAAGCGGTCGTTCAGTGGTCGGGCGAATTCCCGAAGGGTTCGTCCGGCCACTGCGGGTTGAACGACTCGCGGTAAAAATTCTGGGG
>JANXUO010000015.1 GCA_025356245.1 Hymenobacter sp. | reverse complement strand
CCGAGCGGCACGAGGGCATCGTGCTGGCCGTGGCCGTGGAAAGCCTGCTGAAGCTGGTGGCGTTTCTGGTGCTGGGCGGCTTCGTTACGTTCGGGCTGTTTCACGGCTTCTCCGATGTGTTCGACCAGGCGGAAGCGGTGCCGGCGCTGCGGCAGCTGTTCACGCTGCGGGGCTCGGGCACGGGCGGGGCCGAGTGGTTCACGCTGCTCGTGCTGAGTATGTCGGCGGTGCTGCTGCTGCCGCGCCAGTTCCAGGTGGCGGTGGTCGAAAATGTGGACGAAAACCACTTGCGTAAGGCCATGTGGCTGTTTCCGCTCTACCTCATTATCATCAACTTGTTCGTACTGCCCATCGCCTTCGGCGGCATGCTGAAACTGGGCCACACGGGCATCGATGCCGACACCTACGTGCTGGCCCTGCCGCTCTACGCCGGGCACCCGTGGCTGGCGCTGCTGGTGTACCTGGGCGGCCTTTCGGCGGCGAGCAGCATGATTATCGTCGAAACGGTGGCTTTGAGCGTGCTGCTCAGCAACCACTTGCTCATGCCTTTGCTGGTGCGCGTGCCCGCTGCCGTGCCCGCCGCGCCGGGGCGGTGGTTTGCTTACCTGGGCCAGGCGGCGCTGTACAGCCGACGGCTGGCCGTGGGGCTGGTGCTGGGACTGGCTTACGGCTACTACCGGGTGGTGGCGCTGGCCCTGCCGCTGGTCAATATTGGGTTGGTGTCGTTTGCGGCGGTGGCGCAGTTCGTGCCGGTGCTGCTGGGGGCGCTGTACTGGAAGGGCGGCACCCGGCGGGGGGCCACGGCGGGCATTCTGGCCGGGTTTGCGGTGTGGTTTTTTACGCTGGTGCTTCCCACCGTGCCGGGGCCGGGTGGGCAGTCGCTGGCGCTGGTGCAACACGGGCTGGCTGGCTGGGGTGCGTTGCGGCCCTTCGCGCTGTTTGGGCTGACGGGGCTCGACCACCTCAGCCACAGCTTGTTCTGGAGCTGGCTGGTGAACGCCGGATGCTTCGTGGGGGTGTCGCTGTGGGGCACGCCCTCGGCCCTGGAAGCGCGGCAGGCCGGGGTGTTCGTGGACGTATTTAGCCGGGAGCCGTTGCGCGCGGCGGCCCCCAGCTGGCACACGGCCGCCACGCTGCCCGCGCTGCGCGATTTGCTGACCGGCTTCCTGGGCAAGCGCCGGGCCACCCAGGCCCTGCGCAGCTTTGCCGAGCGCCACCCGGCGGAGCTGCCCCCGGCTTGGCTGCGGGCGGGCGCCCCCACCAACCCGGCCCCCACGCCGCCCCCGGCGCTGCTGGCGCACGCCGAAATCCTGCTCGCGGGCTCCATCGGCCCGGCCTCGGCGCGGCTGCTGCTGGCCACGGCGGTGGGGGCCGAGGAAATCAGCTTCGATAATGTCGTCAACATCCTCGAAGAGAGCCGCCAGCTCCTCGAAGCCAACCGGCAGCTCGACAAGCAAAGCCGCAAGCTGCAACGCCTCAGCGACGAGCTGCGCGCCGCCTACGACCAGCTCCAGGCCCTCGACCAGCGCAAGGACGAGTTCCTCTACACCGTCACCCACGAGCTGCGCACGCCCCTCACCAGCATCCGCGCCCTGGCCGAAATACTGGCCGAGCCCGACGACCTCGACCCCGCCGACCGCCAACGCTTCGGCCTCACCATCAGCAAGGAAGCCGAACGCCTGAGCCGCCTCATCGCCCTCGTGCTCGACCTCGAAAAGTACGAGTCGGGCACCGCCGTGTTGCAACCGGCCCCCGTCGATTTGCCCACCCTCGTCGCCGATGCCTTCGCCGCGGTGGCCGCTTTGGCCCACGAGCGCCGCGTGGCCCTTGGCACTGACCTGCCCGCCGACCTGCCTGCCTTCCTCGCCGACCGCGACCGTCTGATGCAGGTGTTGGTGAACCTGCTGTCCAACGCCCTCAAAGCCTGCCCCGCCGACGGTACCGGCCGCGTGGCCGTGCTGGCCTGGCCTGTCGCCAACGCCTTGATTATCTGCGTCGAAGACAATGGAAAAGGCGTGGCCGCCCCCAGCCACAACCTGATTTTCGATAAGTTCTACCAAGCCCACCAGCAAACTACCCGCAAGCCCGAAGGCACCGGCTTGGGCCTCGCCATCAGCCGCCAGATTGTGGAGCTGCACAAAGGCCGCGTCTGGGTCGAGAGTGCGGTAGGACAGGGGGCGCGTTTTTTTGTGGAATTACCACTTTGATAGCGCCCTGCCTGAATAAGTGTTCGAAAGTTGCCGTTCCTCCTGCATCTTTGTTGGCGCTGGTAGCCAGGTGGCTGCCACCCGAATGAAAGGAATAAAAAGTAAGTTTTTGCAGCTGTTTTCGCCTTCCTTTTGCCCGCTCCCTAACACTATCCCCTATGAAAATCCCTCACATTCTCATTGTCGATGATGAACCCAACATCGTCATGTCGCTCGAATTTCTGATGCGTAAAAGTCAGTATAGCGTCAGCATTGCCCGCAACGGCACCGAGGCGCTGGAGGCCATTTCGCACACTGCTTTCGATGTGGTGCTGCTCGATATTATGATGCCCGACGTGGACGGCTACGAGGTGTGCCGGCAGCTGCGCCTGCGGCCCGACCGCGCCAACACCAAGGTCATTTTCCTCTCCGCCAAAAGCCGCGAAGCCGACATTGCCAAAGGCTACGAAGTGGGGGCCGACCTCTACATGGCCAAGCCCTTCGGCACCCGGCAGCTCATGGAAAAGGTACGCGAACTGGTCAACGCATAGCCGTTGGCTTTTACTGATTAGCCGAATAAACCGCCATCCACCCGCCACCCGCCAAAAAACCCATGCACTACGCTGCCACGCACGCCGCCAGTCTTGCCGACCCCGCCGCTTTCTGGGCGCAACAGGCGGAGCTGCTGGCTTGGGATACGCCCCCCACCGACACCCTAAGCCAAGACGAAAACGGCCACTACCGCTGGTTCCACGGGGGCAAGCTGAACACGGCGGGCCTGTGCCTCGACGTACACGTGCGCGCCGGGCGAGGCGGGCAAACTGCCCTTATCTACGACTCGCCCGTCACCAATACGGTGCGGACGTACACCTACGCCGCGCTTCTCGACGTGGTGGCCCGCTGCGCGGGGGGGCTGCGCCAACTGGGCGTGGGCGTCGGCGACCGGGTGATTATTTACATGCCCAACGTGCCCGAGGCTGTGGTGGCCATGCTGGCCTGCGCCCGGCTGGGGGCCGTGCATTCGGTGGTGTTTGGCGGCTTTGCCCCGGCCGAGCTGGCCGTGCGCATCGACGACGCCCGGCCCAAAGTCCTCATCTGCGCGGCGGGCGGCATGGAGTTCGACCGCATCATTCCCTACAAGCCTTTGGTGGATTTGGCCCTGGAGCTGGCCAGCCACCAGCCCGATTTTGTGGCGGTGATGCAGCGCGAATTCGTAACGGCCGAGTTGCAAGCTCCGCGCGATGTGACCTTTGCCAGCCTGCTGGCCGCCGCGCCCGTGCCCGCCGTGCCGGTGCCGGCCACGCACCCGCTCTACATCCTCTACACCAGCGGCACCACCGGGCGGCCCAAGGGCGTGGTGCGCGACCACGGCGGGCACGCCGTGGCGCTGCGTTTCAGCATGGAAGCCGTGTACGGCCTGGCCCCCGGCGACGTCATCTTCACGGGGTCCGACATTGGCTGGGCCGTGGGGCATTCCTACATCGTGTACGGGCCGCTGCTGCGCGGTTGCACCACCGTTTTATTTGAAGGAAAACCCGTGCGTACGCCCGATGCGGGCACGTTTTGGCGCATCGTGGCGCAGCACCGGGTGCAGGTGCTGTTCACGGCCCCTACGGCCATCCGCGCCATCAAAAAGGAAGACCCCGACGGGCTGCTGGTGCGCCGCTACAACCTGAAAAGCCTGCGCCACCTTTTCCTGGCCGGCGAGCGTTGTGACCCCGCTACTTACGCCTGGGCCAGCGCCCTGCTCGGGGTGCCCGTGGTAGACCACTGGTGGCAAACCGAATCGGGCTGGCCCATGCTGGCCACCCTCGTGGGCCTGCAAACCATGCCCGCGCCCCGCGCCGGCAGCGCCGGTTTCCCGGTGCCGGGTTTCGATGTGCAGGTGCTGGACGAGGCGGGCCTGCCCGTGCCGCCCGGCACCACCGGTTTGGTGGCCGTGCGCCTGCCGCTGCCCCCCGGCTGCTTCCCCACGCTCTGGAACGACGCGGCGCGGTTCCGCGAAGCCTACCTGGCGCCTTTCCCCGGCTACTACCTCAGCGGCGATGGCGGCTACCGCGACGCCGACGGCTACTGCTTCATCATGGGCCGCGTGGACGACGTGATAAACATTGCCGGCCATCGCCTCAGCACCGGCGAGATGGAGGAAATACTGGCGGCCCACCCGGCCGTGGCCGAGTGCGCCGTACTGGGCGTGGCCGATGCCCTGCGCGGCCAGGTTCCGCTGGGCTTGGTGGTGTTGAAAGACGGCCAGACCATTGCCGAAACCGCCCTCGAAGCGGAGCTGGTGGCTGCTGTGCGCACCCGCATCGGTGCCCTGGCCTGTTTTCGAACGGTGCTGGTGGTGGCGCGGCTGCCCAAAACCCGTTCGGGGAAAATTCTCCGCAAGACCCTGCGCCAGTTAGCGGACGGCGAGGCCGTTGTCGTTCCCTCCACCATCGACGACCCGCTTATTCTGGACGAAATCGACGCGGCGCTGAAGCGGCGTGCGGCGGTACTTTAAACCTCAAAAAATACATCCAACGTTAAACTTCCCCCACCTCATGCGCATTCGTACCCTCCCCGAATACCACGCTGCCTACCAGCAGTCGGTCGAAAACCCCGCCGCTTTTTGGGGCGCCTGCGCCGAGCCCTTCACCTGGCGCAAAAAATGGACTTCCGTGCTGGGCGGCGAGTTTTCGCCGGCTGGGCGCAGCACCTGGTTTGAGGGCGCCCGCCTCAACCTCACCGAGAACTGCCTCGACCGCCACCTGGCCACGCGGGGCAACAAGCTGGCCCTCATCTTCGAGCCCAACGATTCCAAAACCCGGCACCAGCGCTTCACTTACCGCGAGCTGCACCAGCAGGTGTGCCAGTTTGCCAACGTGCTGCTGAACAACGGCGTGGAAAAGGGCGACCGCATCATCATTTACATGCCCATGATACCGCAGCTGGCGGTGGCCGTGCTGGCCTGCGCCCGCATCGGGGCGGTGCATTCGGTGGTGTTTGCGGGCTTCTCGGCCACCGCCATCGCCGACCGGGTGCAGGATGCCGAGGCTACTTACGTCATCACGGCCGACGGCCTGAACCGCGGCGCGAAGCAGATTCCGGTCAAAAGCGTGGTGGACGAGGCCCTAACCACCTGCCCCGCCGTGCGTCGCGTAGTGGTAGTGGAGCACCTGGGTTGGCCCGTGCTCATGCAAGCGGGGCGCGACGTGTGGTACCACGACGAGGCAAAAAATGCCGCCCTTACTTGCCCGGCCGAAGAAATGAAGGCCGAAGACCCGCTCTTCATCCTCTACACCAGCGGCAGCACTGGCAAGCCCAAGGGCGTGGTCCACAGCCAGGCCGGTTACATGGTGTGGGCCGATTTCACGTTCCGCAACGTGTTTCAGGTGGAGGAAAACGACGTGCATTGGTGCACCGCCGACATCGGCTGGGTCACGGGCCACACCTACGGGCTCTACGGGCCGCTGCTGGCGGGCAGCACCTCGCTGCTGTTCGAGGGGGTGCCCACGTACCCCGACGCCGGGCGCTTCTGGGAAGTTATTGACAAGCACCACGTCAGCATTTTCTACACCGCGCCCACGGCCATCCGCAGCCTCATGGCCTTGCCCCTTGACAACGTGCTGAGCTACTCGCTGAGCAGCTTGCGCATTCTGGGGTCGGTGGGCGAACCCATCAACGAGGAAGCCTGGCATTGGTACGACCAGCACATCGGCAAAAGCCGCTGCCCCATTGTGGATACCTGGTGGCAGACCGAAACCGGTGGCATCATGATTTCGGCCCTCGCCGGCATCACGCCCAGCGTACCGGCCCGCGCCGGCCTGCCGCTGCCCGGCGTGCAGCCCGTGCTGCTGGCCCAGGACGGCACCGAAATCGCGGGCAACGACCAAGAGGGCTACCTGGCCATTAAAGCCAGCTGGCCCGGCATCATCCGCACCACCTGGGGCGACCACGAGCGCGCGCGCCAAACCTACTTCACGCCCTACCCCGGCTACTACTTCACCGGCGACGGCGCCCGCCGCGACGCCGACGGCCTCTACCGCATCATCGGCCGCGTCGATGACGTCATCAACGTCAGCGGCCACCGCTTCGGCACCGCCGAAATCGAGAACGCCATCAACCAGAACGAGCACGTAGTAGAAAGCGCCGTGGTGGGCTACCCGCACGACGTGAAAGGCCAGGGCATTTACGCCTACGTCATCTGCCGGGATGGCCTGCCCACGTCGGCCGCCGACCGCACCATCTTCGAGGCCAGCATCATCGAAACAGTGGTAGCCGAAATTGGTAAAATCGCCAAGCCCGATAAAATTCAGCTGGTGTCGGGCCTGCCCAAAACCCGGAGCGGCAAAATAATGCGCCGCATCCTGCGCAAAATCGCCGAAGGCGAAACCGAGAGTCTGGGCGACGTAACGACGCTGCTCGACCCCGCCGTGGTGGCGGAGATTGTGGCGGGGCGGAAGTAATTTAGCAGATGGAAATTGACCGCTCGGACATGGTAAAAGAATTCAAGAACGACCAAGAGTATTTGGCATGGCTATCGGGACACCCGTCGGGGTACGTTCTGAACCTGCACAGGAAGCCGAAGCGCCAGTACTTGGTGTTGCACCGCGCAACTTGTCGCAGCATAGCGGTGAAGCCGGAAGGGCATTCAGACGGCGGCTTCACCGAACGAGTGTTTCGGAAGCTGGTGTCAGAAGAGGAACAACTGTTAAGAAACTGGTTACGCGAGCAACCGGAAAGGTTCACGGATTTCAGTTCCGTTTGCGGTCTGTGTCATAAAAGCCCCCGAAAATGACAGCCAAAATACAAGTGCCGAAAGCCACGCCTGGCGTGGTCGCAGCCGAACAGTCAGCCAGTTTCAAGGCTTTATTTGATGAACTCGGCGCACAAGACCGGGACCGGCAACTTGTCGTCGCCGTGGCCGCCGGCCGCTTTGATGCGCTTGCCGACGAAGCTTTGCGCGACTTGCGCGAGGGCCGCACCACACTTCGCTGACCTCAAAAAAACCTTGTTCGTGGAACCGATTCAAATCGTCCTTTCGTCCGCCAACAGCGCCGATGTGCGCCGCCTGGCCCTGCACTTTGGCAAAACCGAAACCCAATTTTTGCACGAGGTCGTGGTCGGGCTTATGCGGCAAAGCGAAGTTGATGCAGCGTTTTTGGATGCGGCCTCCGATGCCGAGCGCGGAGAGTGGTTGCGGTTTGCGGCTGCAAATCTGGCCCTTGCCTACGGCGATGATGAGCCGGAATACACGCTGGCCGACGGGAAGGTGCCCAATCCGCACTACCGCGAAAAGTAAACGCAACGATGGTTTTTGCCGCACAGCCCGGCCGCCCCGTCACTCAAAAAAATCCCCTGGGTCGGCCAGCGCCAAATACTTCTGCAGCCGCTCGGGTGAGCTAAAAAACGGCAGCACACACGCCAGAAACTGCTCGGCCACGGCCTGATTTGGCACGCAGACGATGAACGAAAGCCCGCCGCTGGCAAATTCTAGCTCCTCCAGCAGCGCAGGCTGGTGCTCCTCCACGATGGTTTCGAGGTGTTCGGCCCAGCAGGCGGCGGTGCCACCAAAGCCGTAATCCAGAAAGAGTTGGTAGTAGTCTTCCAGCCCGCCCACGTCGGCAAACACGGCCAGTTGGCGCTCGGGCGTGGGCTGGGGGAGCGGGGCGATTTGGAAGGGAAACGTAGCGGGCATAACGGACGAAAATACGGCTATTTGCGCCGCCGCCGGGCCAGCAGTAGCCCCGCGCACCCCACGGCGAGCCCGGCAATGAGCACATCGCGCACCAAGCGGCCCTGCTTGGCTTCGGCCACCTCGTCGGTCAAATCGCGCTGGTGGGCAAGCTGTTGTTTTTCGCGCTGCTGCGTATTGGCCAACTCGTTTTCGACTTCGGCCAGGCGCTGGGCGGTGAGGTTGCGGTCGCCGCGCCCGGTGTTTTCGAGTTGGGTGGCGGCGGTGCTGTAGTGCTGGGCGGCGGTTTGGGCGGCGTGGGCCGTTTGGTTGAGCACGTCCACAATCTGCTGGTCTTTGTCCACGATGCCTTGCAGGGCATCCACTACTTCCTGCAGGTCTTTTTTGGAGGGTTTGTTGCCGAACAGGCTGTGCCGCTGGGCGCTGGCCGCCGCGTATTGGCGGGTGAGGTTGCTCCGCTCGCGCAGCAAACCGGGCAGCGGGTCGGAAGCACCGGCGGGATTTTGGGCAGTGGCGGGCACAGCAAATAGCAGCGCCAGCGGCAGAAGGAAACGGGAGCAATTCATGCGTAAAAAACGGGGTTTACTGGCCTAAGGCACAGGCGGGGCCCGCCGTTGGGTCGGGGCAGTTACTGGTGCGCGGCGTAGCGCCTGAACCGGGCAGCGGTTTGCCAGTTCACGAGGTCGAGGGCACGGGCGGGTTGCAGGAATTCGTGGCCGTCGGCCAGGGCGTCGGGGTGCAGGTGGTAGCGGTTGGCCTCCAGGTCGTTGGCGAAGGTATCGAGCAACGTGGCCACCGAAGGAGCCACTGGAAAAGCTGTTTCGTACTCCTCATCCCAGAAAATAACCTGGCCGTGCTGCCCGCCCCCGGCCGGGGCCAAATCCACTCGCAGCCAGCCGTGCGAGCCATCGAAGGCCAGCGCCAGCCAATTGGGCGTAAGGGCATTAGTTGGGTCGATGCCGGGGCCAACGTGAGCCAGCGGGTAAGGCGCAGCCTCGCGGCGCTGCTTGAAATCGGCCCAGACGTGGGCCAGCGGCAAAAACTGCAATCCGTAGAAGAAATTACCAGCGTTTTCCTCGTCGTTCAGACCATCGTGGCGCTGGTAGAGGGCGCGGTAATCGGGGGGTAGCGGCTGGCCCACGGCGTTTTGTAGGGCATTTAGCTCGGTCGCCTCCGCGCCGGGGTTGAGCGACTCGCTGAGGATGCGCGGCGCGTGGGCCGCCAGCCAGAAGGCAATGCGATTGAGGGATTCGTCCAACGGTGAATGGGCAGGTGAGTGAATGAGTGAATGTGATGAGGCCAGTTTGGCCGATGAATTTTCTTGCACGGGCACGGGCGGGTGCTTCGGCCGAGAATTAAAAGCCGAAAGTTCGGTTGTAGCTTCGGGTTCGGCCCCGAAACGCGCGCTGCGTCTCCCTCCCGAACAGCTATCAATTTACGCAATCACCAATTTACTCGTCCGCTCATTGAATCCGTTCCACGCTCGTCTGGCGGCCTTGGCCATTGCTCAACCCGCCGCTCCCGCCGACCAACTGGCCCGGCTGCGGCAGTTGCTGCTGGCCGTGGTTCGCGCCGAGCACGAGGCCCTGGGCCGCCGTCCCGCCGACCTCAGCCAGGGCTTGCGCCTGCTGGCTTACGAGCGTAGCTTGCCCCCGGCCCTCACCGCCCGCCTGCACACCCTGCGCCGCACCGCCAACCTGGTGTTGCACGAAAGCTACGCGGGCACCGCCACCGAGGCCGCAACGGGCTTCGAGGCCGTGACGGAATTGATTGAGCTACTGACCGAAACACCCTACCCCGGCCCCCGCCTGCCCGAGCCTGCCGCCGCCGCCGAAATTACTGCGGCACGGCAGCACACTGCTTCATCAGCTTACCAAAGCAATCCCGAAAAAAACTGGCGCATCCACATCCTGAGTACCGACCCTGCCGCTGGCGAGTTGCTGGCCGAGGCCGAAACGCCCGGCGCGGGCGGGGCACCCGAGGAGGCGTTTCGGGTGCGGGTGCCCGAGGCGTTTGCCGCCGTGCTGGCTGCCGCCGGCCAACTGCGCGGCCGGGCATTGTTGCTGAATGCCAGTTTGGTAGCCGATGATGACGGGGCTGCTGATGCCAGCCCCGGCCCGGCCCTGGTGCAGTGCCAGCGCCTGGTGCTGGAGCCCGATTACCTCATCAACGTCACCACCATCGCCGATTGCATGGACTGGAAGCAGGCCCTGCCGGAATGGGCGTTGCAAAAAGCGTTTCAGCCCGAAACTTCTTCGCGCTCAATGGTCCTGGGAAACCTGGTGAACCAGTTGCTGGATGAGGAGGTGAGCCACGCCGCCCGCCACGGCGAGAGCGTGACGGCCAGCTTGTTCGTTGCGGTGGGCGGCGCGGCAGGGGAGGAGGAGGCGTCCGACGACGCCCCCGCGCCCACGGGCTTCGACCTGGAGCAGTTTATCCGTCGTCGTTTATTTCCGCTCAACGCGTTGCCGCTGAGTATTATGGAGGATTTCAAAAGCAGCCAGCAAATCCGCGAACTGCTCGACGATTTGCGCCGCCACCACCGCACCCTGCGCGAAACCCGCGAGCAAGGATTCGCCGCCACCAGCCAAACCGGCTACCAGCAAGGGCAGCTGCGCATGGCCGACTGCTTCCTGGAACCCTCGTTTTTGTCGGCGACCTACGGCCTGCAAGGCCGCCTCGACTTGCTGCACGAAAGCGCTACCGGGCACGACATCATCGAGTTGAAAAGCTCGAAATCGGTACCGGGCGGGGTGCCTTGGGCCAGCCACGTCGCGCAGGCGCAGCTCTACCGGCTGCTGCTAGGCTCTGCGTTTGGGGAAGGTGAATCGACGCGCGGGCGCACCAGCATTCTGTACTCGGCCGCCGCCGGGGGTGGGCTGGCCGTGCGCCCCGTACTGCGCGACGAGCCGCTGGTAGATGCCATCCTGGCCTGCCGCAACGACCTGGTGGCGCGTGAATTGCAATTGGCCCAATCGCGCGGCCCCCGCGAAACCGCTGCCCTGCTCGCCCCCGTCTTTCAACCCGATGCCAAGCGCGTGCCCACCTACGCCCGCGACAAGGCTAACGCCGTGGCCCAAGCCTGGAACCGCGCCGATAAAGTCGAGAAAAACTACTGCCTCGAACTCGTGCGCTTCGGGGCCCGGGAACTGCGCCTGGGCCTGCTCGGCAACGACACCCGCCCCGGCGATGCCGGCGGCCAGGCCGGCCTCTGGCGGCTCACCAAGTCGCGCAAGGAGCAGAATTTCACCCTCCTCGATGGCCTTACCCTCCTCGAAAACCACGCCGACGCCGACAACGACGCCCGCGATGGCCTCGGCCCGCACCTCGTCTTCCAGCGCCCCCCCCACGCCGCCGAAGTGAACTTCCGTGCCGGCGACTCCCTGCTTCTCTATCCTCGTCAAAGAGCCGAAGAAGCGCCAGGTAAAACGTCCGAAAACCAGGTTAAAGCCAGTGCCGAAACTCTCATTGATAACTCACTCATTCGCTCATTCACTCATTCACCATTAAGCCCCCTCGACGCGCAAGTCGTCAAAGTAACGCTCGCCGAAGACCTCACCCCCGACGGCCGCATCGTCCTCAGCCTCCGCAACCGGCGCATTGCCCCGCGCTACCTTAGCCAGCACAGCCACTGGGCGTTAGAGCCCGATACCTACGACACCGTGCGCCGCGAGTGGGCCGCCCTTACCCGGTTTCTGGAGCTGCCCGCGTTGCGGCGGCAGCGCCTGCTGGCCCGCCGCGAAGCCGGCCCCCGCCCGCCCGAAAACTGGCCCACCGACAGCCCGCCCGCCACCGATGCCGCCACCGTGGTGGCCCGCGCCCTGGCCGCCCCCGACTGGTTCGTGCTCTGCGGCCCGCCCGGCACCGGCAAAACCCGCAAGGTGCTGCGCGAGCTGGCCGAACGCCTCCACGGCCTCAGCCAGCAAACCCTGCTGGCCGCCTACACCAACCGCGCCGTGGACGAAATCTGCGAGCAGCTCATCGAAGCCGGGTTGCCCTTCATCCGGGTCGGCTCGCGGCTGGGGACGGCCGTGCCCTACCGTCGCTACCTGCTCGATAATATGCTGACGGACTGTTACTCGCGCCAAGCCGTGCGCGACCGCCTCCTGACCTGTCCCATCTTCGTAGGCACCATCACGAGCCTGCTCACCAAGCCCGAGCTATTTCAGCTTAAAAAGTTCGACGTGGCCGTGGTGGACGAGGCCAGCCAGGTGCTCGAAGCGCCCATGCTGGCCCTGCTGGGCCAGGTGCCCAAGTTCATCCTCATCGGCGACCACCGCCAACTGCCCGCCGTCGTCGTCCAGGACCCCGCCGACAGCGCCATCGCCCCCGAA
>JANXUO010000667.1 GCA_025356245.1 Hymenobacter sp. | reverse complement strand
GTTGAGCCCGTCCGAGAAATCAAGCTCGGTGCCGGCCAAGTACAAAAAACTTTTCATGTCCACCACCACCCGCACGCCCTTATCCTCAAACTCCTGGTCCATTGGCCGAATTTCGTTGTCGAAATCGAGCTGATAGCTCAGGCCTGAACAACCGCCGCCAGCTACTGAGGCGCGCAAACGGTACGTGGCGTCCATCTCGGCATCACGCATCAGGTGCTCGATTTTTTCCTTGGCTTTGTCGGATACAGTAATCATGGTGGTGGAACAGGTTTTTGACCCGTTAATTGGTTAATTTCAAAACGACTTCCGCCCCAAAATAATTTCGCGAGTTAAAACACCGCACTAAATTAACTGCTCGGATTAAGCACTACGCTGAATACCGTGATAATATTCAAATCGCGCCCGAAATAGAGCTTGTCCAGCGCCTCGTACATGTTGTGGGCCCGGAAGTAAGAAGTTTGTAACTCTTTTTCTGCGCGAGCCCGCCACTGAATGGTAAACGAGCTTTCGGTGTCGCGAAAGCGCTGCACATAGTCCAGCATTTTTCGCAGGCAATCCAGCTTATCAATTCCTTCTTCGTAGCGCAGCAGAAAACTTTGTTGGTGGCGAGGATTGACGGTAATTAAATCGAGTCGGGTGAGCCCATTTAATTGCCGGTACTCAAACAATAGCTGCGCGGCATCAAGCCCCAGGTGCTGCTGTATTTCCTGCTGCAACCGCGCAACTTCGGCGTTTTGGTCCATGTGGTGAGATGGTGAAATGGCAAGGTGGTGAGCTTGGTGCAACGGCAGCGCAGACGGCGCGAATTAAACATCAAACACCACCCCGCTATTTCACCGCCTCACTTAGTGGTGGGCCATTTCCAGGGCCGGCAATCCGTTTTTCACGCGGTAATCCGAAATAGCCATTTTGATGGCGTCTTCGGCCAGTACCGAGCAGTGAATTTTAACGGGCGGCAGGGCCAGCTCTTCCACAATCTCCATGTTGTCGATAGCCAGGGCTTCGTCCACGGTTTTGCCTTTCAGCCACTCCGTTGCCAGCGACGACGACGCAATGGCCGAGCCGCAACCGAAGGTTTTGAATTTGGCGTCGATGATGGTGTTGGTAGCCTCGTCCACTTCAATTTGCAGGCGCATGACATCGCCGCACTCGGGGGCGCCCACAAGGCCAGTGCCTACGTTCTTTTTGGATTTGTCGAGCGTCCCGACGTTGCGCGGGTTGCTGTAGTGGTCGATTACTTTATCGGAGTAAGCCATTTTGGTAGTGTTAAATGTTGAATGTTGATTTTTGAATGCAAAAGGGTGTTAAATTAGAAGCGTGCATGGTGCAAGCACGTCATTCAAAACGCAACCCTCAACATTCAAAATTTCTAGTGTTCCGCCCATTCAATCGTGCTCAGGTCGATGCCTTCCTTGTGCATTTCCCAGAGCGGCGACATTTCGCGGAGTTTGGTGACGGCCTCCTTGACGTGGCCGATGGCGTAGTCGATTTGCTCATCGGTGGTAAAGCGGCTCAGGCCGAAGCGCAGGCTACTGTGGGCTAGGTCGTCGCTCAGACCCAGGGCTTTGAGTACGTAGCTGGGCTCCAGCGAAGCGCTGGTGCAGGCCGAGCCCGACGAGACGGCGAGGTCCTTCACGCCCATCATCAGGCCTTCGCCTTCGACGTATTTGAAGCTGATGTTGGCCACGTGCGGCAGGCGGTGCGCCACCGAGCCATTGACGTAGGTTTCCTCCATCGTCATGAGCTCGGTTTGCAGGCGGTCGCGCAACACGCTGAGGCGGGCGGCGTCGGCGCTCATTTCGAGGCGGGCCAGCTCACAGGCCTTGCCGAGGCCCACAATGCCGGGCACGTTGAGGGTGCCCGAGCGCATACCGCGCTCGTGGCCGCCGCCGTCCATTTGGGCCGTTACTTTGACGCGGGGGTTCTTGCGGCGCACGTAAAGGGCACCAACGCCCTTGGGGCCGTACATTTTGTGGGCCGTAAAGGCCATAATGTCAATGCCATCGGCCTGTACATCGACCGGGACTTTGCCTACTGCCTGCGTGCCGTCGGTCATGAACAAAGCCCCGTGCGCGTGGGCAATGGCAGCAATCTCGCGGATGGGCAGGATGGTGCCGGTTTCGTTGTTGCCGAACATCAGGCACACCAGAATCGTCTGCGGCGTCATGGCCGCTTCGAGGTCAGCGAGACTGATGAGGCCCTCTGCATCAACGGGCAAGTAAGTGACGCGGGCACCCAACTTTTCGAGGTGTTTGCAGGTATCAAGCACCGCTTTGTGCTCGGTGGTGGCGGTGATGATGTGGTTGCCGCGCTGGCTGTACATCTCAAACACGCCCTTGATGCCCAAGTTGTCAGATTCGGTGGCCCCGCTGGTGAAAATAATTTCCTTGGGGTCGCAGTTAATAAAGATC
>JANXUO010000641.1 GCA_025356245.1 Hymenobacter sp. | reverse complement strand
CACCGCGGCCGTTCGCATTCGCTACCGCACGGCCCCGCACGCGGCGGCCCTGCAATGGCTGGCCCCGGCGCAAACGGCCGGCGCTGCGCCCTTCCTCTTCACGCAGTCGCAGGCCATTTTGGCCCGCACCTGGCTCCCGTGCCAGGACTCGCCGGGCATCCGCTTCACCTACGAGGCCACGGTGCAGGTGCCGCCCCATTTGCTGGCCCTGATGAGCGCCGAAAACCCCCAGCAGCTGGCCCCCGACGGCCGCTACTACTTCCGCATGGCCCAGCCCATTCCGGCCTACCTGATGGCATTGGCGGTGGGCGACCTCCGGTTTGCGGCCCTCAGCGAGCGCACCGGCATCTACGCCGAGCCGGCCTCGCTGGCGGCGGCAGTGCACGAGTTTGTTGATTTGGAGCCCATGGTAGCCGCCGCCGAACAATTGTACGGCCCCTACGCCTGGGAGCGCTACGATTTGCTGGTGCTGCCGCCCAGCTTTCCGTTTGGGGGAATGGAAAACCCGCGCTTAACATTTGTAACACCGACCATCATCACCGGCGACCGCAGCCTGACCAGCCTGGTGGCCCACGAGCTGGCCCACTCCTGGAGCGGCAACCTGGTTACAAATGCAACGTGGAATGATTTCTGGCTGAACGAAGGCTTTACTGTTTATTTCGAGCGGCGCATCATGGAACATTTGTACGGCCGCGAGTACGCCGACATGTTGCAGGTGCTGGGCCAAACCGCCCTGCACCACACCATCGCCGAACTCGGCCCCCACAGCCCCGACACCCACCTGCGCCTGCACCTGGCCGGCCGCGACCCCGACGACGGCCTCAACGAAATTGCTTACGAGAAGGGCTGCGCCCTGCTCCTGACCCTAGAACAGCTGGTGGGCCGCCCCCGCCTCGATGCCTTTATCGTGGGGTACTTTGCCCGTTTCCGGTTTCAGAGCATCGACACCGCCACGTTTGTAAACTACCTGCGAGCCGAACTGCTGAACGCGACGCCCGACTTAACGCAACGCCTGAACCTCGACGCCTGGATTGACGGCCCCGGCCTGCCCGCCAACGCGCCGGTGGCAACTTCGGCCCGCTTCGAAACCGTGGACGCGGCCCTGGCCCAGCTGGCGGCGGGCACCTCCCCCGCCGCCCTGGCCCCGGCCACTGCCGCGTGGAGCAGCCACGAGTGGGTGCACTTTCTGCACGGTCTGGCTGCGCCCGCGCCCGACGCCCCGGCCATGGCCGCGCTCGACGCCGCCTTTCAGTTCAGCCAATCCGGTAATGCCGAAATTCTGGCGGCGTGGTTGCCACTAGCCATTGCGGCGAGCTACGCCCCGGCCGCTACCGCCCTAGAAAAATTTCTGCTGCACGTGGGGCGACGCAAGTTTATTGTGCCGCTGTACCGGGCGCTGCTGGCCGTGCCCGGCGGGGCGGCCCGCGCCCAAAGTATTTACCGCCGCGCCCGGCCCAACTACCACGCCGTGGCCACGGCTACGCTGGACGAGCTGCTGGGGTGAAGGCGGCAGCGGCCAAGCGCTTGCCTATCCGGCCGGATGGCCCCAACTTTGTAGTTCGGCGGAGCACCGCCCCCGGCCGCGTTTTGTGATTATTTGAATTGTTGAGGTTCGGGTGCCGGGCCGCAGCCGCCTTTCGGCAGTAATTATTTTTGTATTCGGCTGCAACGGCCACACTTCGCGGGTTGCAACCCCGCGTTCCTTCTATGTTGAAAACCTCCTCTCCCCAGGGCAAGCTCATTGCCGTTGGCGGCAACGAAGACAAGGGCACCTACCCCAACCCGCGCACCCGCCGCAAGTATTACCTCAACTTTTTTGAGTTGGGCATCCTCAAACGCGTGGTGCTCGAAACCGGCAAAGCCAACCCGCGCATCGAAGTCATCACCACGGCCTCCATGATTCCGGCGGAGGTGGGGCCGGTGTACGTGGCCTCGTTTGCGATGCTGAACTGCACCGAAGTGGGCGTGATGGATATCCGCACCCCCGAAGACGCCCGGCAGCCCGAGTACACCGAGCGCCTGCTGGCGGCCGACGTGGTGATGTTTTCGGGCGGCAACCAGCAGCGCCTGCGCGAGATGTTTGCCGAAACCGAGTTTCACGACGTGCTGCTGCGCCGCTACCAGGCCGAGCCGGGCTTCGTGATTGCCGGCACCAGCGCCGGGGCCATGGCCATGTCGCAGCACATGATTCGCGGCGGCTCGGTGCCCGATGCACTCCTGAAAGGGGCCGTGAAGATGGGCCCCGGCCTGGGCCTGTGCCCGGCCACCATCATCGACTCCCACTTTGTGAAGCGCGGGCGCTTCGGCCGCCTCATCGAGGCCGTGGCGCTGCACCCCAGGCTCATCGGCATCGGGCTGGGCGAGGACACCGGCGTACTCATCACCGACGGCCACCTGGTCGAAACCATCGGCTCGAACCTCGTCATCATCCTCGACGGCCACACCATTCAGCACAACAACGCCGCCGCCGCCAAAAAAGGCACAGCCCTCTCGCTCGAAAACATCACGATGCACGTGCTGGCCAAAGGCAACGTGTACGACATGACGGAACGGAAATTCTACGCCGGAAAATCGCTGCCGACTGGCCCCGCTCCTGTCGTAGCCGTCCCGTCCGTGGCAATGCCGCCCGTAGCGCTACCACCGATGCCCACGCCGCCCGAAACCACCGCGCCATCAACTGCTACCGAAACGGCCGCCACCGAAACCCGAAGCGCTGCCACGGCCGACAGCCAGTAGCACGGAATACTCAGTATATCAGGCTCCTTTATCTGAGCCGATAGATGTATCAGGGCTAACAAGTGCCCTTATCGAACCCGGTGTAGCACCTTCTATAACAATACGCGGGGCAGTATACTGTGATTCATAAAAAAACCCCGGCCGCACTAAGCGACCGGGGTTTTTTCGTGATTGACGTAGCTTCCTACGCTCGCTGCAACTACTCCCGCGTCACGCGGAGCGTGAGGGTTTCGGCGCCGAGCTGGGCGCGCACCAAGTACACGCCGGCGGGCAGCAGGCCTGTTTCGGGCAGGGCCAGGGTGGTGGCCCCGGTGGGCACGGCCAGGGCGCGGCGCACGATGAGGCGGCCGGCCAGGTCGAACACCGCCACGCTGGCGGTGGGCACGGCCTTAGCAGCTTGTAGGTGCAGCACCAGGCCCGCGCCACCGAAGGGCACCGGGGCAGCCTCCAGGCTCAAACCGGCCACGGCGTTGCGGGTGGCCAGAGCGCGGGTTACGCGCACATTAACGGTGTCGGTGTAGGTGCAGGGGCCGCTGGTGGTAGTGGCCAGGTAGCGGTAATGGCCGGGCACAGTCAGCACCGGGCTCAGCGTGGCGGGACCGGCGGCGGCAAAGCCGTTGGGGCCGCTCCAGAGCACGCGGTTGTCCTTCGTGACGATGGCCCAGGCCGTGACGCGGCCTAGGTCTTGCGGGCCGATGTCGCGGGCCCACAGGTTCCAGGTGCCCACTTGCGGGGCGGCGTTGAGCTTGGCGAAGCCGGTGGGCTCGTCCACCTGCCAGCTACCGGCGTAGGGCGAGCCGCCCGAGCCCAAGCCCGGCGCGCCCACCGAGTCCACAAACAAGGTGTTGGTGTAGAAATCGCCGTCGGCCCCGTTCTGGCGGCTCAGCAGCACGCGGGTGCCGTCGGGGGCCTCCACGTAAAATTCCATGTCGCCGATGTAGGTGTTGGTGGCGTTGAGGCGGATGCCGCGCAGCTCAAAAAAGCTCTCGGGCGTGCCCGCCACCACTAGCGGAATGCGCACCCCGACGGGGTTGTTGTCGGGCACGTTGACGCTGCCGGCAAACTGGTAGGGGCCAGCCAGCTGGCCGTCGAGGTTGCGGCTGCGGAGGCGGGCGGTGTTGCCCGCGGCAATCACCGAGTCGATGCCCGCAGGCACGGCCGTCGCCGGGCGGCGGGTCAGCACGGTCACGGTTTGGCTGAGCGAGCAGCTGCTGCCCGGCGCGGTGGTGGCCACCACGTAGCGCAGGCGACCGGCAGCGGGCTGAGCCACGCGCTGGCGCTTGCCCGTGGCAGCGAAGCCGGCCGGGCCGGTCCAGCGGTAGGTTTGGCCGGGGAGGCTGTCGTCCTGGGTCACCCGCAAGTTCACGGGGCCGAAGGCTTGCCCGCGCCCAGCGCAGAGGTCGGGTTGCAGGGCGGCGGCAGCCAGCACGGGCTGGCGCACCGTCACGGTCAGGGTTTGCAGGCTGGTGCAGCCAAAGTAGGGGTCCGACGCCAGGGCCGTGTAGGTGTAGGGCGTAGCTCCTCCGGCCGGGTTGCCGGCGGGCGTTACCGTGGCGGTGGCTCCGGCCACGTCCAGCCCCGGCCCTACCCAACGCAGGGTGGGCAAGTCGTTGGCGGCGCGGGTAAAGTAGAGCTCAACCAGCTCAATGGTGCCGGCGCTGCCCACCTGCCCGTCCAGCCCCTCAATGGCCATGGTGGTGATAAAAGCCGGTGAGATGCTGCTCATCAGCGTGCCAGGTTGGAAAGTGCCCGTGAGGGCGTTGCCGCTGATGGTGGCGGGCAGAGGGCTGGCCGCATTGTCGTCGAAGGTGAGGTCGAGCACGGCCGTGCCGGCGCCGTTGTAGGCGGGCAGGGCCGTGGCCAGGGGCACGTACACCGTGGTGTTGCCGCTGCGCAAGGCCAGGCGCAAGGCCACCTGCTGGGGCCGGTCGTGCAGAATGCGCACGTGAATTTTCCGCAAAAACGTGCTGTAATCGGTGTAGAATGTCTCCAACCCGTGCTGCACCGTGGTGATGGAACTGAAGAGCGGCACCGGCGTGTAGTTGGTGCTGCCGTCCACGAGGGCCACCGGGGCGGCGTTGCGCAGGCGGCGCACGGCGGGCATGGTGGCCGTGGCCGTGAGGGTGAGCGGCACGCCGCCGCAGGGGTTCAGGGTCGAGGCCGTGGCGGTGATGACCGGCGCGTCGTCGGTCTGGCACTGGGCCTGCTGCCCGGCCGGGGCCGCGCTGCCCGGCCCCAGGCCCACGGCGTACCAGGCGTCAATCACGGCCTGCACTTCGGCCGACGTGGCCCCGTACAAATCAGTAGCCGCCTGAATGGTGAAGATGCGCGTGGAGCGGAAGTCCGACGTGGGCGAGAGGTAAAGCCGCTCGGCGCGGTAGGCAATACGGGCAGCCTTGTCGATGTTGATGCCCGCCACCGAGTACGCCTGGCGCTGCTCGTTCACGCCCTGCTTGCCCACGCTCAAAATATAGAACCAGTGGTTGAGGACGCCCGAGTTGGTGTGCACCCCGCCGTTATCGGCCGTGCCGAAGCTCCAGCGCAGCCCCTTGTAGTTGGCCGGGCAGCGGCTGAGCACGCCCGTGCTCAGCGGGTCGCTCATCGAGCGCAGGCCGCCCGAGGTGCGCGAAATGTCTTCGCCCACAATCCAGGTTTGCTTGGTGGGGTCGGCAAAATATTCCACGCAAGCCCCCCAAATGTCGGAAAAGCCTTCGTTCAGGGCCCCGCTTTCGTTCTGGTACACCAGCCCGGCCGTGGCCTGGCAAATGCCGTGGCCCATTTCGTGGGCGCACACATCAAGGCAGGTCAGGGGCGAGAAGGTGGTGCCGCCGTCGCCGTACTGCATGGCCGAGCCGTTCCAGCTGGCGTTGTCGTAGTTGCTGCGGAAGTGCACGTAGTTTATCATCTTGCCGCCCAAGCCATTCCACGAGTTGCGGTTGTGGACGCTCATCCAATAGTCGTACACCTGCGTCGAGCCAAAGTGGGCGTCGAGGGCGGCGTTGTCCCTGGCGGTGTTGTTGAATTCGAGGGCCGTCCAGTTGTTGTCGGCATCCGTGAAATCGATGCCCGCCGTGGTGTTGGCCGCCGTACCGGTGCGCAGGTTGTAGGTTTCGATGCCCGCGGCGCGGGTGTAGTCGCGCAGGCGGTAGCCGGTGGCAGTCTGGTCGGTAGCCACCTGGCGCACCCCCATGTAGCGGGTGTCGAAGCGGCCGGTGGCGGCGGTGGTGGCCTTTTTAACCTGGGCGGGCTGCGCTTTCGATGCGCCGTGGGCGTGCTTCAAAATGGCATCCTGCAACACCACCTCGCCGTTGCGGGCATCCACGTACACCCAGGCGCGGCTCTCGGGCTCGTCGGCCCAAATGTTGAACTTCCAGGCCAGCACCACCGCGCGCCGGGCCGCGTTGGGCTCCCGAAAGTCTTCGACCAGCACCAACTCGCCCACCGGGCGGTTGGTGGCGGCGGGGTTGCCGGTTTCGCGTTGCAGCTGGGCCTCGGCGGCCGGGCTGTTCCAGCGGTAGCGGGTGGCGCCCACCGTGTTCAGGGCGCGTTGCAGGGCCGTGGCGGCCGTCAGGGCGGGCTTGGTGCTAAGGGCGGTGGGCACAGGTTTCAGCTCGCCACTTAGCAGGCCCGCGTCGCGGTGGACGGTATAAATACCGTGTTCCACCTTCACGCCCCGGTACGTTTGCTGCCAGCGCTCGTGCTGCTGGCCCAGGTCGTCGGTTTCGGTGCGCAGGGCGATGAAGTCGTCGGCGGGCCGCAGGGCCAGCTCCTGGCGCAGCAGCTGGCGGCTATCCAGCGGCAGCTGGCGCAGCTGCCCGGCCGTGGCCGCCGACAAATGACGGAGTTGCGGAGTGCCGTCGGGCACAGTGGCAGTGGTTTGGGCCAGCACCGGCGCGGCCAAAAAAAGCGCCGCCGCCAGCGGCCAAAAGCGGAGAAGTTGGGGCATTGAAAATGATTGGGTAAGAATGATGTGCTAAAGATAAGCTAATCTACCGCTTCCGTTCTACTAAAAGCCCTGTTTTCAGACATAAGCCCTGATTTTTTACCCGGTTTCTTGCGAACTTCACAAATCGACTACTCAAACAGCAATCGAGCAACAAAAGGGCATTGCTTAAGCCGCACCCACCTCCAATTCGCGCCAGCAGGCTTCCAGGCGGTCGAGGTGCTGGCCGTAGAGGCGTTGCAGCGACCAACGCAGCAACCGCGCCGCAGCCCAATACAGCCCCGTGCCCACCGCCAGCAAAGCCGCGCACGCGCCCAAAAGCACCGCCAGCCGAAACCCACCGGGCCGGGCCATTTCCTTGATAACCAAGTATTCGTACACCAGCAGCAGCGAGGCAGGCACCAACGACACGGTTAGGCTGTAATTGAAGCGGAGCAAGCTACGCAGGCCCGCGCACAGGCGCCGCAGGTTGCCCAGTACGTGGCCGTCGGGCTGGGTTAGTTGGCGCAGCAGCAGCAGCTTGCGGTAGTAGTACCGCAGCAGCACCAACGCCAGCAGAAACAGGCTCACCGCCAAAGCCCGCTCCAGAAAATTATTGGCAAGCCTGACGACGAACGGCGTGCTTACGGCCACGAGCGCAACGAAAGCTGTTTCCAGCCTGGCATTGCGGCGCATTTTTTCTACCAGCCCGGCTGGGTGCTGGGCCAGCAAACGGCCCAGGTCGGCTTGGTTGAGGGGCGAAGGGGCCAGCGCGGGCTGCTGCCACTGGCGGCGGAGGTCATCGAGTTCCATCATCGGGCGGCGGGGACTAAAAGGGAGCGAAGTTTTTCCTGCACGCGGTGCATTTTCACGCGCACGTTGTTTTGGGTGATGCCGAGGATGTCGGCCATCTCCTCGTACGGCCGGTCTTCGAGGTAAAGCAGCACAAAGGCCTTGTCGACC
>JANXUO010000638.1 GCA_025356245.1 Hymenobacter sp. | reverse complement strand
TCCGGTGAGCGACTTTTTACCGGCCCGGTACTCGGCTACCTTGGCGGGGTTGGCGGCCAGCACCTGCTGCACCAGCCCGGCCAGTTCGCCGGTATCGGCCTGGGCAAGCAACCCGAGGCTTTCGGCGGCCCCGGTGGCGTTGGCCATCGGGTGGGCCAGCAGGTGCGGAAACAACTGCTTGCTGGCCACGGAGTAATTGATTTTACCGGCGTCAATCAGCTCGATGATGCCGGCAATCTGACCGGGGTCGAGCGGGAAATCGATGATGTCGAGCGCCCGTTCGTTGAGGTAGGACTTCACCGGCCCCATCACCCAGTTGGCCGCCGCCTTGGCGTTGGGCGTGAGGCGGGCCAGGTCGTCAAAGTACAGCGCAACGGCCTTTTGGTCAACCAGTACGTTGGCATCGTAGGCGCTCAGGCCCAGCTCGCCCACAAAGCGGGCGTAAAGCTGCTGGGGCAGGGCGGGCATTTCAGCCTGCATCTGGTGCAGCCAGGCGTCGTCAATCAGCAACGGCGGCAGGTCGGGCTCGGGGAAGTAGCGGTAGTCGTTGAGGGTTTCTTTGCTGCGCTGGCCCACGGTGGTGCCGCTGGTGGCGTCGAAGCCCCGGGTTTCGGAATCAACCTCGCCGCCTGCTTCCACAATGGCAACCTGCCGCTCTACCTCGTAGGCAATGGCCCGCTGCACGTTGCGGAAGGAGTTCATGTTTTTGACTTCCACCTTCGTACCAAACTTGTCGGCTCCGTGTAGCATCACGCTAACGTTGGCGTCGCAGCGCAGCGAGCCTTCCTCCATGTTGCCGTCGCAGATGCCCAGATACTCCACCAACTTCTTGATTTCGATGAGGTACGCGTAGGCTTCCTCGCCGTCGCGCATGTCGGGCTCACTCACGATTTCGATGAGCGGCACCCCGGCGCGGTTCAGGTCCACGAGGGTCTCGGTTTCGCCCGCCAAGTGCATCGACTTGCCCGCGTCCTCCTCCATGTGGATGCGGGTGATGCCGATTTTCTTGACCCGCTCGCCCACCCGCACGTCAAGGTGGCCGTCGTGGCAAATCGGGGTTTTGTCCTGCGTAATCTGGTAGCCCTTCGGCAGGTCGGGGTAGAAGTAGTTTTTGCGGGCAAACAGGTTTTCGCGCCGGATATGGCAGTTGGTGGCCAGGCCCATCTTCATGGCAAACTCCACGGCCGTGCGGTTCACCTTGGGCAAGGTGCCGGGGTGGCCGAGGGTGATGACCGACAAGTTGGTGTTCGGGGCCACGCCGTACTCGTTTTCGTCCGACGAATACATTTTGCTGCGCGTGAGCAGCTGGGCGTGTACTTCCAGGCCGATGACGGTCTGGTATTTGGCGAGCGTGGCTTCGTCCATTTTACTGAGGCAGGAGATTATAGCGGCTTTCTGGCCCCAAAGGTAACGGGTGGGCGAAAGTCGGCGCTTTTGCAGCGCCTCAAAGCATCCCGCTACTCCCGTATTGGCCCACTGCGGGTGCCGCTGCCACGCGAAGCCCCCCCTAGTTTCGATTGACGGACCGCCTGTCGAACTCCGCCAAGGGCTCGTTATTCGGGGTGTGGTCGGTGGGGAAGGCCGGGCGGGGCGTTTAGTTGAGAGTGAATGTGACCGGCGTTGTGAAGCTCACCGGCACTGGCTTTCCATCTTGTGTACCAGGCGTAAAACCCGTAAGTTTTCTTACAGCTGCAATTGCGGCTTGGTTTAATCCCGAAATTCCTTTCAGTATTCTCACATTTTCCACTTTTCCTTTTGCAGAAACCACAAAAGAAAGGTAGAGCTTGCCTTGCACACCGTTGCTAGCAGCCGTGTGCGGGTAACTTATGTTGGCGGAAATCGCCTCTACTATTTCTTTTAACCCCCCGCCTCTGTAAGTAGGCATTGTTTCAAACTCGTAAAACAATGTTGAACTGCCATCAGGGTTGAAGCATTCGCCGGTTTGGCGCACATCGGCAACGTAGGTTTCCCGGCGTTTTATCTGGCCGCTGGGATAATACATTTCCATCAAGCCGTCGCGCTTGTTGCCCTTATAATCGGTCTTCGTACTTATTTTTCCATCGTCAAAGAAATATAACTCCGCCCCGTACTTCACGGCCGGAAAAAACTGGGCATACAGCGTGCTGCTAATCAACTTACCGGCAGCGTTGTACCGGCGCTCGGTACCCGACACGCTGTCGCGGTAGGTGCGCTCGATGCGGTGGTCGGCCCCTTCGGCGTTGGGCAGCTTGCGGTCGTCGGCAGCCAGGTATTCCACCTCTTTGCGCGGATATTCCGGGGCCGTTTGCGCAGTAGCTACGCTCGTCCAAACTGAAAGACAAATCAACAAACCAACACGCATACTGAGGCAAGCATTTGAAGCCGAAGTTGTTTGAAAAACCGGTTGGGCGGGCACTACGCCTGCTTCATGCCCGGCAGTTGCTGGGCGGCCATTATCTGGCGCATAGTTTTTTCCATGCCTTCGTTCGAGCCGTCGAGGAAGATGACGTTGCCTTTGCCTTGCTCGGCGAAGTGCTTGATGGCTTCGGTCCACATCGAAAAGTACACCAACGAGGGGTCGAGGTGGTTTTCGGCCAGCTCCTGC
>JANXUO010000622.1 GCA_025356245.1 Hymenobacter sp. | reverse complement strand
CAAGTGCCACGACAGGTGTCCAGAACGGCGTCGGAGGCCCCGCGCCAACGCCAATTGTTGAGCCCGTAGCCGCGATGTACACCGTCAACGCACTTTACATCCCCAATTACACCGCCCTCCCGCCCGCTACGGCAACTCTTGGTGCCACCGTCAATTTCTGCGTATTGCCGGCAGGTGCTATTTCCAGTTTCGGGCAATCGCAAATACTGCCGGACGAAGCCGACTTGGTCCTAATTTACATAAGCGGCACAACGGATGCCGGGGCCGCCTTTGCGATGACCGCCGACCGCGCCGCGCTGATGGACGAAGGCAACTGCGGCTTGACTTTGGCTTACTCAGACCCAAACAACGCACAGATGCCGTTTTACGGCTTCTACGCCCAAGCGTACCGGTACGCCGCCTGGAAAGTGCCGCCCTTCATGCCCGCTGGCACTTACCGCGTAAGCCTTGCGGCCTATCAAAACAACGGCGCTTCGCCCCGTTATTTTACCGCTGCCCGCAGACTTGTGGCCGAAGGAACATTGCGGGTAAACGCAATGATTGGACAACAGGGTACCCCGTTGCAATACAATATTAGTCCACTACCAAGTGCTTCCAGCCCTGTATTTGGGTTAAATTGGGCGGCCGCACAGTTTCCCAACGTCGCAACGCTGCGCACCACCATTCGGAATACGGCCACCAATCGGTACTACTGCCTTTCCCCGGGTTCGGCCTGGTCGACCTCTCAGTCGCAACCGATTACGACTACCTGTAGCGGACAACCCGCCCTGTGGCCTGCTAACGCCTTAGTGCCCAACACCGGTAATCAAAATGTGCGCTACAACTCGACGGCGCTTATTACTGGGCAACCGACGGGGTCTATTCCGCCCGGCTACTATCAAGTGTATTTGGATGCGCTGGACAATTCCGGCACCTACACCAACAAGTACCTGACCACGGCCGCCACCACCCCGGCCATTTACTTGCCCTAGGGCAGTTGCCCAACCCGTTTGCCGGTTCGAGCAATAACGCACTGTTTTGCGTCCAGCCGCAGTCCGACACTCGGGTTGCGGTTGCACCTGAAACAGTGCGTTTTTATGCTTTTCAAAAAATAATTTTTTTTTAATGCATTAATTTCTAAATCCGATAAAAGATTTATTTTTTTATTTTTTGACCGTTATCATCTCGTTGTTACGGATAGGCGAAGCCTGCGCCCAGACCCCGTTTCCGCACGACCTGGCCGTTACCAACCTCTACTCTCTCGACAAACTGGCCCAGGCCGATGCCGCCCCCCACACCGTGCGGGCACGAGTGCTGAACCGGGGGCAGCAGCCCGTTGTCAACGCCGTGGTGCGCCTGCGCGTGAGCGGGGCCAACGCTTTGGTGCGCACCGCCACCCTCTCGCTCGCGCCGGGGCAGGCGGCCGTCGTTGCCTTTGCGCCTTACCTGCCCGGCGCTTTGGGCCGGCAGCGCCTGAGCGTGCGCGTACCCGCCGACGATAATGCGGCCAACGACTCCCTCTTCCTGGGCCAGGTCATTAGCCCCGATACGACTTCCTATATTACACCCGGCGTTGCAAATTTCGATGCCTTTCCCACTGGTTCTCCCTGGGTGTTGGAAAGTGCGCTAGGCACCAGGTTCGCAACCGGCAATACCCCCCGATTAGTCCAAACCGTACGCGCCTACGTCACCGACACGGTAGCAGTAGGGCAGAACGTGGTGGGGTTTGTGGCTGACCCTGTAACTGGACGCATCCTCAGCCGCTCAACTCCCCGCATCCTTGCCCGCAACGACATTGACCATGTGATGACCTTTCGGCTAATTGATGATTTAGTAATCCAGAATCAAGAATATTTAGCTGGCTTTTCTGTGCTAGGCAGAACAGGGCCATCCGTACGTCGCGAAAGATATCCCTACGGCTACCAGCTTGAGGTTCCCTACCGTACACGTACGTTTTATCAACTGTGGCCTTTAGCTTTAATGAATACCGGCGACACTCCACCCTTGTCTCCAAGCGACCTAAGCATCCTTACAGGTCTCCCGAACTCACCCGACACCTTATCTGGCAAGCCTATGATTGAAATCGTGACGGCTTCCCCTCCGGCCTGCGCCCGGCCTGCCAACCTGCACGTGGTGGTGCGGGGTGGGCCGTTTCGGGTCGCGTTCGACAGCACCTACAACGCCGGCGGCTACGAAGTGGCCTACGGCCCGGCCGGGTTCGACCCCGACCGGGCCGCTGCCACCGGCGGGCGGGTTGTGGCCCAGCGACGCGGGCCGTTTGCACTTGCGGCAGCGTTGCCCGGCACGTACTACACGTTTTACGTGCGCACCCAATGCGCCGGGGCCACCGCCCGCAGCGCCTGGGCGGGGCCGGTGGGGGCCACCTCGCCCTGCCGTAACAGCGGGGTCTTTCAATTTCCGTACCGGGAGGCATTTGATGCGCTGCCCCCCGGCCAGCCCCTGCCCTGCGGCACTGAGGTGCTGGACAACGACAACAACCGCAGCAGTTGGGAAGTAAAGTCGGCCCTGACGTTCGTGCAGCCGCCCATTGCTCTTTCCCAAAGCCCACCCAATGCCTTGTATCTGAACCTGGTCGATACCGAATATCCGACCGGTGGAGCCGCCAATGACTGGTTTTTTACGCCACCTCTGGCCCTGCAAGCCGCGCATCGCTACCGCCTGTCGTTCAACTTCCAGAACCTGAGTTCCGGCACTCCCGGCGGCAACAGGCTGGCTGTGTGGCTGGGCGATGCACCCGACCCCGCCCGCCAAACGCAGCTGCTTTACCGCAACGCCCAGATAAACACCCAACAGTACCGCCCGGCCAACGCCAGCACCACTCCCGCCGTGCAAGCTATTACGGTGCCCGCCGATGGGTTTTACTACTTGGGTTTTAATGCCTTCAGCCAGCATGCCGCCGGGGTCGCCCCTGCTGGCTACCGCCCCTTGATTGACGACCTTGAAGTGGCCGACGACGGCCCCCTACCCGCCCGCACCGCCACCCCGACCCCAGCCCTGCACCTCTACCCCAACCCCGCCGCCGACGGCCGCTTCAACCTGGAAATGAGCAGCAACACCGGGGTGGGCACTGTGCGCGTGGCCGATGCCCTGGGCCACGTGGTGCTGGCAGCGGCGCTACCCGCCACCGGCCGCCTGCTCCTGAACTTGAGCCAGCAGCCCGCCGGGCTTTACGTGGTGCAGGTATGTACGGCCGCTGGCTGCGTCGCCCGCAAGCTCGTTGTGGGTTTACAATAAATTGCTTGCACTGGGAAACTTAGCCCAATTCATTCAATTTCGCACGGCAATCAGCAGCCCCAGCTCTTTGTAGCGCAGGTTAAATTTCTTGGCAATGGCCGCGTTGGTCAGCGAACCGCGATAGACGTACACGCCACAGCGGAAATGCTCGTTGGTGAACAGCACCTCGTTGATGCCGCCTTGCTGGCTAATTTCCTGCAGGATAGGAGTGAAAATATTGCTCAGGGCGTTGGTGGCGGTGCGGGGCACCCGCGAGGCAATGTTGGGGACGCAGTAGTGCACCACGTCGTACTTGCGAAAAACGGGCTTGGAATGGCTCGTCATCTCGCTGGTTTCAAAGCACCCGCCTTGGTCGATGCTGACGTCAATCACCACCGAGCCGGGCGACATGGACGCCACCATTTCCTCGGGCACCATAAACGGAATGCGGCCGTCCTCTACGGTTAAAGCCCCGATAACCACATCGGCCCGGCGGATTTGCTGACTTAATGCAAAAGTGTCCAGTGTACTGGTATACAGCTGCATACCCAAATTATGCTTGAGGCGGCGCAGCTTGTAGAGGTGGTTGTCGAACACCTTAACCTCGGCCCCGAGGCCGGTGGCAGCGCGGGCGGCGAACTCGGCCACGGTGCCGGCGCCCAAAATCACCACCTGCGAAGGCGGCACCCCCGTAATGCCGCCCAAAATAATGCCCTTGCCCTCGTTGGAGCGGGCCAGGTATTCGGCCGCAATCAGCATCACCGTCGAGCCCGCAATTTCCGACATGGCCCGCACTACCGGCCGCGCCCCGCTGGGGTCGCGCATGAACTCGAAGCCAATGGCGTTCACCTTTTTGCGGCACAGCGCCGACACAAACTCGCCCGTGAGCGAGCCCATTTGCAGGGCCGAAATAAGGGTTTGGTTGGCGTGTAGCAGCTCAATTTCCTCCAGCGTGGGCGGGGCTACCTTGAGGATGATGTCGGCCTTGTACACCTCCGCCGCCGAGTACGCCACCGTGGCCCCGGCCTCTGAGTATTCATGGTCGGAATACTTGCTGGGCTCGCCAGCCCCGGCCTCCAGCAGCACTTCGTGCCCCGCCGTAACGAGG
>JANXUO010000553.1 GCA_025356245.1 Hymenobacter sp. | reverse complement strand
CCAGGGGGTGGTTGAAATCCATTTTTACTACCGCGTCGCCCACTTCCAGCACCTTGGCCTGCATGTGGTTGCCTTCGTTGTCGGCCATCGGCAGGAAATTGCCGATTTCGAGCATTTCCGCGTCGAGCTTGCCGTCAATCTGAAAAACCTCCTTGGGAATCTCGACCACCGCCTGCTCGTCGTAGTCGCCGTAAGCCTGCTCCGGCGTGAGGCTGAAGGCGAAGGCATCGCCCGCCTTCTTGCCGGCAAGCTGGTCTTCAAACTCCGTGGGCAGGCCGCTCATGCCGAAGAGAAACTCCATCGGCGCGTCGGCCTCGGCCGACTCGACCATCACGTTTTGCTGGTTTTCGTCGGTCACACTCAGGTCGTAGGTGATGGTGACAACGGTTTTTTCGCCGATAGCCGTCATGGGAAGGTTGAGTTTTGAGGGTTGAATGTTGAATGAAAAGCGGATGGCAGGTTGAGCCGATGAAGTTGCATGAACGACGGGTTCAGCATGGCAAAAGTAATTCAAAATTCGACCTTCAAAATTCAGCCCTTCATCACGCCATCTCCCAAGCCGTGCGGTAACCGCCAATGCGCTCTACGTACTCCAAAAATGCTTTGTAGAACGGGTGCGCCCCCAGCGTGGCCGAGTCGCCGACGACGAGCAGCTTTTTCCGCGCCCGCGTCATGCCTACGTTCATGCGCCGGATGTCGCTGAGAAAGCCGATTTCGCCGTGCGAGTTGCTGCGCGTCAGCGATATGGCGATAATGTCGCGCTCCTGCCCCTGAAACGAATCGACGGTGCCAACGCTCAGCTGTCGGTGCAGCATGAGGCCCGAAAGCTCGTCGTTGGCCTCCACCGCATCTTTCAGGTAGTTGATTTGGGCGCGGTACGGCGCAATCACACCAATGCTGAGCGGGTCGGTTTCGTGGTCGGCAGGGTCGTAGCTTTCCAGCAGCTGGGCCAAGCGGCGGAGCAGCAGGTCGGCCTCTTCGGGGTTGGCGGTCGAGCGGCTTTCGGGGATGGTAATTTCCTGGAAGCCAAAGCCGGCCGTGTCCAGAAACTCCACCGGTAGGTCGGGGGCGAAATGCAGGTCGTAGGCATCCAGCCCGGCGTGCCGCACCGAGGCGTGGGCTTCGAGCCGGCCGTCGTAAAATTGCTCGCTCGAAAACTGCATAATCTGCTCGTGCATTCGGTACTGCACGGTCAGCATCCGGGCCGTGGTGGGCTGGCGCCGGAAACACTTCTCAAACAGCGTTTCACGCAAGCCCTCGCGGGCGGCCTTGTCGCTCTTCACGGTGGGCGGCAGCTGCTGGTGGTCGCCGGCCAGTATCACGCGGCTGCTTTTGGCGATGGGTATCCAGCAGCCCGGCTCCAGGGCCTGCGCGGCCTCGTCGATGAACACCGTTTCGTAGGTCAGGTGGCGGATGGTACGGTTGCTGCACCCCACGAGCGTGGCCGTAATCACCTGCACCGATTCCAATAAATCAGCGGTAATGTAGCGCTCCAAATCGTCGGCTTGCTCGTGCAAAAGCCGGGCTTCGTCCTTGAGCTGACGGCGCTGCTGGGCCTCCTCGTAGCCGAAGTTGCGGACGTACTTGCCCGCCATTTCGCGGTATTGCTCCGCCGTTTGCCGCATCGAGCGCAGCTCGCCGTAGCTTTTGTGGGCCATTACTTGCGCGTCGAGGGTGTGCTCCAGCAACAGGTCCGACACCCGCGAGGGGTTGCCCATCCGAATGACGTTCACGCCGCGCTCGGCCAGCTTTTCGGTCAGCAAATCGACGGCGGTGTTGCTCGGGGCGCACACCAGCACCCGCCGCTCGCGCCGGCAGGTTTCGAGAATGGCCTGCACCAGCGTGGTGGTTTTGCCCGTGCCCGGCGGCCCGTGGATGATGGCCACGTCCTGCGCCGCCAGCACGTGCCGCACGGCTGCCAGCTGCGAGTCGTTGAGGGGGCTGGGGTAAAACAGGTCGTCGGGCCGCTCAGGCCGGAACCGGGCCTCGCGGGTGCCCAGCAGCACGTCGCGCAGCTCAGCCAGCCGGTCGTTGTAGGCGCCCATCACCTTGCCCAGGGCGTAGTCCATCTCGCGGTAGCTCACCTCGTCAAACGTGAGGTCGATGCCCAGCTTGTGGCCTTCGGTGGCCCAGTCGGGCAGGTCTTCCTTGGTGGTGGCCAGGGTCAGCTTGTTGCGGCGCACGTTGGTTATCACCCCGTTCAGGGCGGGACGGTCGGTGCCCGCCCGGCCCGCCACGTTGCCAAACAGCGCCGCGTTTTTGCCCGCCTGAAACAGGTGCAGCCCCTGCTGCCCTTCGGGCCGTTCCAGCTCCAGCACCAGCTTGCCGCCAAAGCCCACGTCCTCTTTCGCAATCGTGACGGGGTACCAGGTGAGGCCGCGCTTCTGCCGCTCGGCAATGCTGGCCTTGGCGTTTTTCAGCTTGTACTGGGCCAGGTCTTCGGCCTGTTCGAGCTTGAGCAGGGCCTGAATTTTACGCAACTCGGCTTCGGGTGCGTAGGGGGCATTGGGGGTAAAAATGGTATTTGACAAAATGAATTCAAGCTGTTACCAACTCCTTAAATTTCTCTAAAAGCACAAAAAGTTTAGATGGGTCACCTGCGGCCTTGTACGTACTGCTTTGGATGGAGTAACCGTACCAGTCTTCCTCCATCCGCTCAATTAACTTCCATTCCATCGTCAGGTCTTCGGCAATCGTACCCTCCAGATTTATGTCTACGCTCCAACCGGGATTGTCAATGGATGAAATTTTCACGCCTTGACCATGCTCCCAGTCGCCATTGCATTGATTGGCGTACCAATGCTGAAACCACACTAATATCCCGCTTTCTGTTTCAATGGGGTGGTGCTTGGCTTCATAAGCCTCCACCAGCGTAGCCAAAATGTCTAATTCGTCAAAATCCGGGCTGCCGCGCTGGGCGTCGAAGATGATATGAATACGTTCGAGGGCCGCTCGATAATCGACTTCGGTGCGAATGGGGCTGACGCTATACATACAAGCAGGAGTAACGTTTACGAGCGGTGTAGCCTATTGAACCAGGAAAATCGATGGCAAAGGTTCACCGAAATAACTATCCAAACACCTTCACCCGTTCGCCCTTGCGTTTCGTCCGCAAATGCTGCCGGATGATTTGCTGGGTGTCCTTATTGTCGGCGTAAGGCTTCACCACGTCGCGGAAATCGGCGAGGCGGCGGGCGCTGAAGGTTTCATCGACGTACCCGAAACCGTAGTAGCGGCCGTTTTCAATCAGCACGATGGTTTTCTCGTCGTCGCTGCGGCCGGGGCCGATGACGACAAAGGTTTGGTGCTCGTAGCTGATGGCCTCGACGGCGGCATCGACGCGGGCGTTGTAGCTCTCGGGGGGCTCCAGGCCCACGCAGGCCCCTTCGCAGCGGTGCACCTGGTAGTCGAAGCAGGGGCCGCTGGTTTTGTAGAGGCCGCAGAGCTTTTGGCACAAATTGTACTTGGCCACTTTGTGGTAAAGGAAGCCCTGGGCTTTGAATTGATTGCCCAGCGCGATGATGGGAATTTCGGCGTTGCGGGCGTCGGCGCGGCCGTACAGTAATTGTTTGTAGCCGTTTTCGTCGGTGCGTAAATAAATGCCGGCCGGAAATACCGAGCGCCGCTGGGCGCGGTTGTAAGCCGGTTTCAACTGCTTGATTAGGTGCGACTCGTACAGCAGTGCCACCAATTCGGAGCCCGTTAATTCCCAGGTAATGTCGGCAATTGAATTTTTAAAATCCAGGCTTTTGCGCGATTTAAAATCGATGGCAAAATGCTGCTGAATGCGCTTGTAAATGTTGATGCTTTTGCCAACGTAAATGACCTCGCCGGCCTCGTTGTGAAAATAATAAACGCCCGTGGCCTGGGGCAGGCTGGCCACCAGCGCGGGCGACACCAGCGGCGGTAGCAAGGCCGTTTTGATGGCCTCGGCCATGGCCGCCACGCGCCGGGGGCTGGGCTTTTTGCCGGCCGGGGCCAGGGCATCAACCCGCGCCAGGGTATCGGCCTCGGGGGTGCCGGCCTGTACCGCCTCGCTGGCTTGGGTGATTTTGAGAAGTTTATCGAAGAGCAGCGCCGTGGCGTGGGCATCGCCCGCCGCCCGGTGCCGGCCTTCGAGCGGGATGCCGATGCTTTGGCAGAGCTTGCCCAGGCTGTAGCTCGGCTGGCCCGGAATGAGCGAGCGGCTCAGGCGCACGGTACACAGCGTTTTGCGCGAATAGGTGTAGCCCAGGCTGGCAAACTCGGCCTTCAGGAACGAATAGTCGAAGCGTACGTTGTGGGCCACAAATACGCAGCCCTCGGTCATTTCCACCACTTTGCGGGCCACTTCATGGAAGGGCGGCGCCGTGGCTACCATGTCATTGGTGATGCCCGTGAGCTGGGTGATGAACGGCGGAATGCTACGGCCGGGGTTCAGCAGCGAGCTGAATTCGTCCACAATTTTCTCGCCGTCGTGGATGTAAACGGCTATTTCGGTCACCCGGTCCTGGCTGGGCTGGCCACCGGTAGTTTCAAGGTCAACGATGGCGTACAAGGCGCGGTGGGGGCTGGTGGGGGCGGGGTTGGCTAACAAAATTAGCGGACGCAAGGTTGCAGCGCGTGCGGCAGGCCATTACTTACGGTGCCACCACCGGGTCAGGAAATTGCCTTTTGCCGGGGTACGCGGCTCCAGCTGCTCGTCGCTGCTGCCCACGTCGCCAAGCAAAAAGCCCCAGGGCTCGGTGGTTTTGTTGGCGTCCATCATCACCTTGAGCACGGCGGTGAGCGGGATGCTCAAAATCATGCCCGGCGTGCCCCACAGCTCGCCGCCCAGGATGAGGGCAATGATGGCCGCCATGGGGTTGATGCTGACCTTGGAGCCCGTAATCATGGGGGTAATGAAGTTGCCCTCAAGAAATTGCACGAATACAAACACGCCCACCACCGCTGCCGCCTTGGCGGGCGAGCCCGTTTCGACCAGCGTAATGAGTGCCGGAATGCTGCTGCCCACCAAGATGCCGATGTAGGGAATAACGGCTAGCACGGAGGCAAAAACGGCGAAAAAAACCGCAAATTTCACGTTCAGCAACAGCAGCCCGACGGCGTTGAGGATGGCCACAATTACAATCACCGTAAACAAGCCTTGCAGGTAGGCCTGCACCACGGTTTGCACTTTGTCCATAGTCGTGAGTACACTGGTGCGGCGGTCGGGGTCCACGAAACGGAACATGAACTGCCGCATGTGGTCGCGGTAATACAGGAAGCAAAAAATGTAGATGGGCACCAGCGTCACGGTGCTCAGCACACCCGCCGTGGTGCTGAGGGTGGTGCCCAGGTAGCCGCCAGCCCCTTTTTTAAACGACCTCATCGACTCGTCAATCAACTCCTGTTTGCTCATGGGGTGGTACCCAAACTTCAAACTAGCCCACTGTTGCACCTGGTCGAAAAACTGAATGGCTTTGGTTTGCAGCAACGGCAGCTCGGCGCGTAGGGTAGCAAGCTGGGTGCCAAATAAGTACACAATCAACGTTAGCGCGCCAATTACCGCCGTCAGCGCCACGATAATGGCCCAGATGGGCGGCAGCTTCCAGCGCTCGAGGCGGTTCACGAGCGGCAGCAGCAGCACGGCAATCAGGGCCGCAAACAGGATGGGCAGCAGAATGCTGTCGAGCTTTTGCAGCGCAAACACCAGCACCGTGAGGCCCGCCAGCAGCAGGCTGTAGTGCACCGCCGGCAGCTGCCGCACCGGGGCCGCGTTGTGGGACTGCGGCGGCAAATTGCGTGGCGTGTTGAAATTGTTGGGTAAGGGAAGCATTGTTTTGGGTTGTGGGGGGCGGAAGGGTACGCACCCCCCGGCTTTGATACCAGCAATATTAGCACGGGGCTTGCCGGGCCGTGCTTTCTGGTGTTATTTTACAGTAAAACTGCCCCGCTTACGCAATCTGGAAGATGAAAGATGAAGATTTGACGGCCGAAGCCCTGGCCCTGGCCCCAACGCCCGACCACGGCTACAACGAGGACAGCATCCGCTCGCTCGACTGGCGCGAGCACATCCGCCTGCGGCCCGGCATGTACATCGGCAAGCTCGGCGACGGCTCGGCGTACGACGACGGTATTTACGTGCTGGTGAAGGAAACCATCGACAACTGCATCGACGAGCACGTGATGGGCCACGGCCGCACCATCGACGTCAAAATTACGGAAAGCCGGGTGCAGGTGCGCGACTACGGGCGCGGCATTCCGCTGGGCAAGGTGGTGGACGTGGTGAGCAAAATCAACACCGGCGGCAAGTACGACAGCAAGGTTTTCCAAAAGTCGGTGGGCCTCAACGGCGTGGGCACCAAGGCCGTGAATGCGCTGAGTGGCTACTTTCTGGTGCAGAGCGTGCGCGAGGGCGTACTGAAGGGCGCCGAGTTTGCCCAGGGCCGCCTCGTGGCCGACCCCAAGCCCCTCAAAACCAGCCAGCGCAACGGCACGCTGGTGGCGTTTCAGCCCGACGAAACGATTTTCAAAAACTACCGATTCATCCCGGAGTACCTCGAAAATCAAATCTGGAACTACGTGTACCTCAACGCGGGGCTCACGATAAACTTCAACGGCCAGAAATACTACTCCGAAAACGGCCTGCTCGACTTGCTGGCCCGCAAGGCCGACATCGAGCACCTGCGCTACCCCATCATTCACCTCAAGGGGTCCGACATTGAGATGGCCCTGACGCACGGCAACGACTACGGCGAGGAGTACTACTCGTTTGTGAACGGGCAGTACACCACGCTGGGCGGCACGCACTTAGCCGCGTTTCGGGAGGCAGTGGTGAAGGCCGTGCGCGAATTTTACAAGAAGGATTTTGATGCTTCCGACGTGCGCGGCAGCATCGTGGCGGCCATTTCGGTGCGGGTGCAGGAGCCGGTGTTCGAGAGCCAGACCAAAACCAAGCTCGGCTCGC
>JANXUO010000536.1 GCA_025356245.1 Hymenobacter sp. | reverse complement strand
TTCGGGGCGTAGCAGGTCGTTTAGCTCGGTTTCGTAGCGCAGTTGCAAGGCGGCCAGTTCGGTGTCGCGCTCGGCCGCATCGGCCCCGCTGAGGCGGATGGCGGTTTCGTGGCGGTCGGTCAGCATTTGCAGGTGCAAGGCCCGCACGGCAATGTACTGGCCTTCGTTGAGGTGAATGCGCTGGGCCATGGCACGGGTAAGCGTGGTGGCACGGGTGAGCATGGTGGCGGGGTAATCGCGGTCGCCGGGGCCAGGACCGGCCGAGTCGGTAGCGAAGACGATGGCGGGGCCGGTGCCAACGCCAGCGGCGATGCAGGCGGCCAGTAAAATGTTTTTCATGGGGTTGGTTGGGTTGGGGGTTGGTTTGAGGTTGAGGCCAGCGGATTGGCGGGCAGCTATTGGCCGATTCAAACGTACACCTTTTTTTCAATTTGAACGAAAACAAATTTTTTTGGCACTTTTGTATTCAACCGCTTCGTCGCAGATTTTATACACTCCTCATATCACGGCTCTTAAATCAGTCAAAAAAACCTGCGCTTGAGCAAAAAAAAACGCCTACCCTAAAGCAGACGCTAGAAATTTCCTGAAAAATGCAACAAAAAACGCACGTTTTTAAAGCCTCACTTTAAGTAAAACCCAGGTTTTGGGGACTTACAGAATGTGCAGCTCGATGCGGCGATTGATGCGCCGGTGGGCTTCGGTGTCGTTGCCGGCCAGGGGTTTGGCCTCGCCGTAGCCTTTGGCGCGGAGGCGGGCGGCGGGGATGCCGTGGCTGGCCAGGTACTCGGTCACGGCCTGGGCGCGGCGCTGCGAGAGCGTCATGTTGGCCTCGGGGGTGCCCACGTTGTCGGTGTAGCCCGACACCTCAATTTGCACGTCGCGGTACTGCCGCATAAACTCAACAAGGCGGTTAAGCTCGGTGCGCGACTGCGGCTGGAGATTAAATTTGTTGGTACCAAAAAACAAGTTGTTCAGCACCACGCTCTTGCCCGACCGCACGGGCTCCAGGTAAATGTCGAGTGTGAGCGGGTTGAAGGTGTGCTGGCTCGAATAGTCGAAGTTGAGGCTCTTGAGCAAGTACTTATCGGCCGCGGCGTACATGGCGTACTCGTGGCCTTCGTTGAGAACAACGGTGTAGTCGCCGTCCTCGGGGTCGGAGGTCACGAACTGCGTCAGGGCGTCGGTTTCCACGTCGTAGAGCTTCACATCGGCCCGCAAGGGCTTGCGGGTGAGCGCGTCGAACACCCGCCCTTGGGTGTAAGTACTGCTTTCGCGGGCCTTCACAGGGTTGGGTACGCTGAAACCGAACAACTCCACGGGTTTTTCGCGGATGAGCTTGTAGCCGCCCGGCGGCTCCTGGGCAGCGCGGCTACGCGAACAAAACCCGCGCTCGTTGTCGCTGGTAATGAAGAGCGACGCTTCGTTCTCGAAGGTGTTGAGCGGGTAGCCCAGGTTGCGCGGCTCGCTCCAGGCGCCCGTGGTGGGGCTTTTTTCGCTCCGAAACACGTCGAGCCCGCCCATGCCGATAAGCCCGTCGGTGACGTAGTAGAGCGTGGTGCCGCTGGCGTGAATGAAGGGCGCCATGTCCTTGCCCGACGTATTGACGGGCGCCCCCAGGTTTTGGGCGGCGCTCCAGGTGCCGTCGGGCTGCAAGGTGGTCACGTACAGGTCTTCCTGCCCCTGCCCGCCCTTGCGGGTCGAAGTAAAGTACAGCGTCCGGCCATCGGCCGAAAGCGAGGGCTGCGAGTCCCACTCCGTAGAGTTCACGGCAGGGCCGAGGTTTAGGGGCGGACTCCAGTTGTTGCCGGTGCGCCGCGAAATATACAAGTCGCAGTTTCCCAGGGCTTTGGGACGGTCGCAGGAGGCCAGCACCAGGGTTTTGCCATCGCCGGAAATAGTACCCGCGCCCTCGTTGTAGCTCGAATTGATGGTGGGCGAAATGGGCACCGGCTCGCTCATGGAGCCGTCTTTGCCTTGGCGGCTCACGTACAGGTCTTCGCCGCTGCTGGCCTGGGGGCGGCCGGTGAACAGCAGGAACCGATTGTCGGCGGTGAGGGCCGGAAAATACTGGTACTTAAATGCATTGAGCGGCGCGGGCAGGCGCTGGGGGGCCTCGCCCACGGGGTGGCGCATGGCCTCCTGGGCGTATTCGCAGGAGTGCAGGCGGCGCTCGACGGCGGGCAGGCCCTTGGTGGTTTTGGCCGCCACTTTTAAGTACGTGCGGTAGGCCCCGGCCCCGGTGGGGTAGTCGCCGTAGCCCAGGGCCAGGTCGCCGAGCAACAGGTATTGGCTGGCGCGGGCGGGGTCGTTGGGCAGTTTGGCCAAGCCCTCGCGGTAGGCGTTGAGGGCCGCCCGGTTGTCGCCCATCGCCTTTAGCAGCGAGCCCTTCATCACCCAGGCTTCGCCAATTGACGGAAACTTGTCGTTCAGCTCGTTCAGGGTCTGAATGGCTTTGATAAAATCGCGGGCACCGCTTTGCAGCCGGGCCTTTTCGTAGAGGTTGCGGGCCTTGTTGTTGGTGATGTTGGGGGCCGCTGCCTGGCCCAGGCTCAGCAGCGAAACACAGCACAATAAGGAGCTAACCAACCAGCAGCGCAGGGCTGGGCAGAGGACGACAGGGCGGGGCATGGCGCAAGCTACGGAATGTCGAGGTACTTGTGCGTCTGCAACGACATCTGCCAGCGCGGATGGGCCTTCACGTAGGCAATAAGCGCGGGGGTCATGCGGGCGGCCCGGCTCCATTCAGGCTGCAAATACAGCCGGGTGTGGGCCGGTGCCAAGGCCGCGTGTTCTTCGGCCCAGGCAAAATCGGAGTCGTTGAAAATCACCACCTTCAACTCGTCGGCCACGGCCAGTACGTCGGGGCGGGCGTCTTTAAATTTTTTGGGCGACACGCACACCCAGTCCCAACCGCCGCTGAGCGGGTGCGCCCCCGACGTTTCGAGCCAGGTTTGACAACCCACCGCGTGCAGGGCGGCCGTCAGGGGGCCGCAGTTGTGCATCAACGGCTCGCCGCCGGTAATTACCACATTGCGGCCGGGGTGGGCCAGTACGGCGGCAATCAGCCCGGGCAGGGCCTGGCGCGGGTGCGCATCAGCGTCCCACGACTCTTTCACGTCGCACCAGTGGCAACCCACGTCGCAACCGCCCAGCCGAATGAAATAGGCCGCCCGCCCCGTGTTAAAGCCCTCACCCTGAATGGTATAAAACTGCTCCATCACCGGCAGTACCACTCCGGGCAGAAGCTGGTCGGCCACGGGCGGCGCAGGCAATAAATCGAGGTGCAGCATCAGACGAAAGGCAGAAAGGCAGCGGTCAAATTTAGTTTATGACCGATTAGGGAGATAAAAGTACACCGCGGGCCGAAAAGTTGCAAGCCGCGGGCTTCTGCCAAACCTATCCTTTGGGGTACACGTCGCCGTTGGCGGCCCGCAGCGTGTTCAGCAGTAGCATAGCAATGGTCATCGGACCCACGCCGCCGGGCACGGGCGTAATGGCAGAGGCCAGCGGGGCTACGCTGGCAAAATCCACGTCGCCCTTCAGGGCAAATCCGCTCTTTTTACTGGGGTCGGCCACGCGGGTGGTGCCCACGTCAATCACCACGGCGCCGGGCCGCACCATGTCGGCGGTCACGAAACCGGGGCGGCCAATGGCGGCCACCACAATATCCGCAGTCTGGCATATTTCAGCCAGGTTTTGGGTGCGCGAATGACATAAAGTAACAGTGCAGTTGGCCGTATCCAAATTCTTGGCCAGCAATATACTCACCGGCGAACCTACGATGTTGGAACGGCCAATGACCACGCAGTGCAGCCCGCTGGTTTTGATGCCCTGCCGCCGCAGCAGCTCCACAATGCCCGAGGGCGTAGCGGGCAGCAGCGCGGGCAGCCCGGCCACCATGCGGCCCATGTTCATCGGGTGAAAGCCGTCCACGTCCTTCTCCGGCGCGATGGCCTCAATCACCTTGTCGGGGTTGATATGGGCGGGCAGGGGCAGTTGCACAATAAAGCCGTCGATGGCGGGGTCGGCGTTCAGCTCGGCTACCTTGGCCAGCAGGGCGGCTTCGCTGATGTCGTCCTCGTAGCGCAGCAGCGTCGAGCCAAAACCCACCCGCTCGCAGGCCAGCACCTTGTTGCGTACGTAGGTTTCGGAGCCGCCGTCGTGCCCCACCAGAATGGCGGCGAGGTGCGGCACCTTTTGCCCGGCGGCGCGGCGGGCAACCACGGCGGCGGCGATTTCTACCTTAATGTCTTCGGCGGTTTGCTTGCCGTCGATGAGGGTAATAAGGGGGACGTCGTCGTTTGGGTTCATGACGTTGAGAATTAAAAAGATGTTTTTATGCGAATTTCCTGCGTATGTTTGGCCCTTCGGCCGGGCATTTGAGTGCACCCTTTTTCCTTCACACAACCATTTTTCCTTATCACATGGAAAACTCTTCCTCAGTTGCAGGCCTTTTTGGTGGCCTTCTTTACCTTGTCTTCATTGTTGCCGTGTTCGCTGGCATGTGGAAGATGTTTACCAAAGCCGGGAAACCGGGTTGGGCCTCCCTCATTCCCATCTACAACCTAGTGGTGCTGCACGAAATCATCGGCCGCGACGTGTGGAAGCTGATTTTGCTGCTCGTTCCGTTTGTCAACATTTACTTTGCCATCACCTTGTATGTCAGTTTAGCCAAGTCGTTTGGCAAGAATGACATTGTCAGCTACCTCCTCACTATCTTCTTTGCGCCGTTTTACCTGGGCTTCGGCAGTGCTACCTACGTAGGCCCCAGCGAAGGCTCCAACGCGGGCGCACTGGCCAACGCCTTCTAGCACCGGCCGCTTGCCCGTGCCAAAACAAAAGGGCGGCTTCCTTGCGGAAGTCGCCCTTTTTGTTGGTCAGTCAATTTTAAGCACCGCCAAAAACGCTTCCTGCGGAATTTCGACGGAGCCGACTTGCCGCATTCGTTTTTTGCCTTCTTTCTGCTTTTCGAGCAGCTTGCGCTTGCGCGAGATGTCGCCGCCGTAGCACTTGGCAATTACGTTTTTGCGCAGGGCCTTGACGGTTTCGCGGGCGATGATTTTCTGGCCGATGCTGGCCTGAATGGCAATGTCGAACATCTGACGGGGCAGCAGTTCGCGCAGCTTTTCGCAGAGGCGGCGGCCCCAGTCGTAACTTTTAGAGCGGTGAACGATGGCCGAGAGCGCATCCACCTTTTCGCCGTTGAGCATCACGTCGAGCTTCACCATGTCAGCTTCGCGAAAGCCAATCAATTCATAATCAAGCGACGCGTAGCCCCGGCTGATGGTTTTGAGCTTGTCGAAAAAGTCGAACACAATCTCCGACAGCGGTAGCTCGAAGCTTAGCTCCACCCGTTCGCTGGTGAGGTACGACTGGCCCTTGATGATGCCGCGCTTGTCCATGCACAGCGTGATGATGGGGCCAACGTAGGCCGCCGCCGTAATAATCTGGGCCTTGATGAAGGGCTCCTCGATGACCTTAATCAGGTTAGGCTCCGGCATTTCGGAGGGCGCGTTGATGGTCAGGAGCTGGTCGCGGGTGCCGATGGCGTGAAACTGCACGCTGGGCACCGTGGTGATGACCGTCATGTTGAATTCGCGCTCCAGGCGCTCCTGCACAATCTCCATATGCAGCATGCCCAGGAAGCCGCAACGGAAGCCAAAGCCCAGGGCAACCGATGTTTCGGGCTCCCACACCAGCGAGGCGTCGTTGAGCTGCAATTTTTCCATGCTGGAGCGCAGCTCCTCGTACTCCGTGGTTTCGACGGGGTAAATGCCGGCGAACACCATCGGCTTCACGTCGGCAAAGCCTTGGATGGCCTGTGGCGTGGGCCGGTTGACGTGGGTGATGGTGTCGCCCACCTTCACCTCGCGGGCCTCCTTGATGCCCGAGATGAGGTAGCCCACGTTGCCGGCCCCCATTTCGAGGCGCGGTTCCTGGTTGAGACCCAGAATGCCGATTTCGTCGGCCCCATACTCCTTGCCCGTGGCCATGAAGCGCAGCTTGTCGCCCTTCTTCAGGATGCCGTTTTTGATGCGAAACAGCACCTCGATGCCCCGGTAGGAGTTGAATACCGAGTCAAAAATCAGGGCTTGCAGGGGGGCCTGCGGGTCGCCGCTGGGGGCGGGTATGCGGTCGCAGATGGCGTTGAGGATGGCTTCAATGCCGATGCCGGTTTTGCCCGATGCGTGCAGAATGTCGTCGGGCTTGCAGCCGATGAGGTCCACAATCTCGTCGGTCACTTCCTCCGGCATGGCGTGCGGCAAGTCAATCTTATTGAGGACGGGAATGATTTCCAGGTCGGCCCCGATGGCGAGGTAGAGGTTGGAAATCGTTTGGGCCTCAATGCCTTGCGAAGCGTCCACGATCAGCAGGGCCCCTTCGCAGGCGGCGATGCTGCGGCTCACTTCGTAGCTAAAATCAACGTGGCCGGGCGTGTCGATCAGGTTCAGCGTGTAAATCTCCCCTTTGTAGGGAAACTGCATCTGGATGGCGTGGCTCTTGATGGTGATGCCCCGCTCACGCTCCAGGTCCATGTTGTCGAGCAGCTGGGCCTGCATGTCGCGCTTGGCCA
>JANXUO010000510.1 GCA_025356245.1 Hymenobacter sp. | reverse complement strand
CCCCCCCCCCCCCCCCCCTCAGGTCATCCCCAACGCCGGCCGCGGGCTGCTGCTAGCTTGCGCCGGGCTGCTGCTTGGCTGTGAAAAGGAAGCCCCGCCCCGCGCCATGAGCGCCCAAAGCACCGCCAACGCCGAATCAGACTGGCGGGTGAGCGAAGACGTGGCCCGCATTGCCGCTGAACACATCGCCCTTAGCCCCGAAACCGAGGCCCAACGCGAACACAACCGCACCGACCAGGACACCCAGCGGGTATTCGCCGGCTGGCAGCGCCTCCGAGACCTTACCCCGCTGCTGGGCCGTGACGGGCAGCCCTTTGCCTACGCGGCCAACTATGCGTATGGCGGCTGGGCGCTCATCGCCGCCGACGGTCACATGAACCCGTTGCTGGGCTTCTCCGAACACGGCAGCTTCGCCGTCGAGCAACTCCGCGCCGACGGCAACCTCGCCGTCACTGCCGAACGCAACCAACAGCAGCCTAACCTGCCCGAGGGAGTACTTGACTGGCTCGCAACCACCCACGACATCGTGACCGCCCTCCGCGCTAACCCCACCGCCCGGAACGCCGCGCCGGGCAGCCAAAGCAATTGGGTGGCATTGGCATTTGCTCCCACCGACATTCCGGAATTGCCCAACGGAGGCGGCTCTGGTCAAGGCTGGCAACGGCCAGCCGGGGGCGGCGGCGTAGGTGGCGGCGGGGTCATTGATGGCGACGGGCAGTGGCCCCCGGCCGGCGGCGGCGGTAGCGGCTCGGGCGGCGGTAGCGGCGGAAACACTACTACAAGCCTAACCCGTGGCCCTCTGTTGCGGACTGCTTGGGGGCAAGGCTGCGGATACAACGACTACACCCCCAACGGCACCGGCAATGGGTACTGTGGTCATTGCCCCACCGGTTGCGTAGCAACGGCTATGGCCCAAGTCGCTCGCTATCACCAATATGCTAACACCTTCAATTGGGCTGCTATGCCCGCAACCTTATCAAGGCCAGCGCAGGCAGGCAGTGCACCTAGCATTGCGTTGCTGATGCGAACTTGCGGGCTTGTTTTGAACACACAGTACGACAACGCTAGCTCGAACGCTTACAGCGATGACCTGGAACCAGCCTTCAAAAACGCTAACTTCCACTACTCCTCTGCTGATTACCTTTCCGGTTCAGCCATCTACCCGGCAATCGACAACGATTTGAATGCCGGGCGGCCGTCAATAGTTGGGGGATACAAATCTACCACTTTCTTCGGCTTGATACCTGCTGGAGGCCACGCTTGGGTCTGCGACGGTTACATCAGCACGACCATCACCAACAGGTCTGGGGTTTTTACGACCAAAACCTACCACATGAACTGGGGTTGGGATGGGTACTACAATGGTCATGTGCAATACAACGCTTGGCAGGTCGTGGATGGTGCTGGCAACGTAGTTTCGAACTATCAGTACGCTCAAGATGCAGTAGTAAACATTCGCCCGTAAAGATGAAACGCCTCCTCATACTCCTGAGTGCTGCACTTTCATCGTGCTACACCGCAACGCCGGTGCCGAACGGCAACGATATGCCGGAACAAATACGCTTCGTATTGCTCAACGCCCAAGGTATACCATTGCTCACGAGCGTTTCCACCCCTTTAGTCGTTGCCACCCAAACGGCTCCGGGCACTCTGTACACGTTGGGTTTCGAGTGCCAAGACGGCGGCTGTCGAATGATTAACGAGTTTGCCCCGACCGCACAATACCCCTATCCCTTCTTCTACAGTTCCCTGGAGATGGCACTGTTCAGCGTCAGGGGCAACAAGCAATGGCTGCTGACGCTCAACGGCAAGACCGATACGCTTTACTGCGACGTGCAACGCACCCGCCCCAACGACCCGCTCGACCAATTCGACGTGGTTGGTGTCACGTTCAACGGGCGGCCCGTCAGCATCGACAAGACCATCATGCCTTGGGCCTACGTGTTGCGCCGCCGCCATTGAAGCCGCCGACCCCAAAGCTTCCGCAAAAACCAAAAACGCCCGCCACAATTAGTGGCGGGCGTTTTTTTATCAATCGCACAATAGCAATTACCCCGCCGCCAGCGCCTCGGCACCGCCCACGATTTCGAGAATCTCTGTTGTGATGGCCGCTTGCCGCGTGCGGTTGTAGGTGAGCTTGAGGGCCTTGAGCAGCTCGCCGGCGTTTTCGGTGGCTTTTTCCATGGCCGTCATGCGGGCGCCGTGTTCCGAGGCGTTACTTTCGAGCACCGCCTTGTAGAGCTGTATTTTGACGGACTGCGGGATGAGGGTCCGCACAATCTCCTCCTTGCTAGGCTCGAAGATGTAGTCCACGTTGCTCGTGGCCGTGGCCGGGGCTTCGGCGGGCACCAGGGGCAGCAGCTGCTCGGTGCGCACCACCTGCGTGGCCACGTTTTTGAACTCGTTGAAGACCATCACCACCTCGTCGTACTGCCCGGTGCGGAAGCCGTCGAGGGCCACCTCGGCCGCCGCCCGCACCGTCTCGAACGAGAGCTGAGCAAACACGTGGGTGTAGTTGCCCACCGCCGTGCCGCGCTTGGTGTAGTAATCGTGGGCCTTCTTGCCGATGGCCATCACGCTGATGGCCGCCTCGGGCAGGCGCGCGTAGCGCTCGCGCACCAGCGCCGCCACGCCCTTAAACACGTTCGAGTTGAAGGCCCCCGCCAGCCCCCGGTCCGAGGTGACGGCCACCACCAGCACCCGGCGCACCTCGCGGGGCACGCCGTAGTCGCTCAGGGCTTCGGCGTCGGCCGTGCGGGTCAGGTTGGCCAGGATGCCGTTGAGCCGCTGCGCGTAGGGGCGCATCCGCACAATGTTGTCCTGCGCCCGCCGCAGCTTGGCCGCGCTCACCATTTTCATGGCTTTGGTAATCTGCTGCGTGCTCGACACCGACTGGATGCGGCTCCGAACTTCTTTTAAGCTTGCCATAATCTTTGCATCATAATCAGAACGTCATGCTGAC
>JANXUO010000506.1 GCA_025356245.1 Hymenobacter sp. | reverse complement strand
CGTGGCCGTGCCCGCCGTGGGGTTGGGCCAGAGCGTGGCCCGTGCCCCGAGCGCCCGCGCCTGCTGCGCCGCCGTGGGCCGCCCCCAGGGGTAAAGGGTTTGGGTAGCGGTGCAGCCCAGGTTGTTGGTCAGCGTCAGCCGGACCGCCGTGCCGGGGCCGGGCACCCGCCCCGGCGCGTAGCGGTGCCGCACCGCACCGCCCGTATTGCGCTCCACCACCGTGCCGTCGCCCAGCTCCCAACGGAAAATGACGTTCTGCGCGTAGCGCGGCCCGGCCGCGCTCAACTGCAACAGCACCAAGGAATCGGGCTGCGGCTGCACATAGGCCACGTTGGGCACCGGCGGGTAGCGGCAATAGTCCGGCACAAACGGCCCCCCCACGTTGCCAAAACCGGCCGAGAACGTGCGCCGCGAGGAGGTCGGCATACCGGGAGCGGGCGGGGCAGCTGCACCGCGCCCCAGGCCATGAGCGGGTCGCCGGGTTCGTACACGAGCCGGGTGAGTGAGGTTTCAGCGGTGGGCGTGGCGGCCACGTCCAGAAACGCCAGCCGCTGGCCGCTAGCCGAAAAGCGGGCCAGGTAGCCGGTCTCGTGCCCGGCGAGTTGCCGACTGCCCACGAGCAGGTATTCGCCGGTGGCCGTCGCGGCCAAGTCCCAAAGGTAAGGGTTGGGGGAAGCGTCCACCGACACGTCCCACTGCACGCGCCACAGCGAATCGAGCTTGACCAGCCGCTGCTCGGTGGGGCCACCGGCCGGCAGCCGTGCCTGGTGGCGCAGGAACACGGCCACGCCCTTGTCGGGGGTGGGCACGGCTTTTTGGATGGCCTCGTAGTCGCCTTCTACGCCGATGCGCCGGGTGCGGAGAGTGTCGCCCGAATGGGTGAACTCGACCAGGCGGCCGTCGAGCGAGCCGCTGAAGGAGGTAGTGAGCGGCGTGGGCACCAGTTCGTAGCCGGCGGCCACGTAGCTGCCGTTGGCCTGAACAAACAGGTTTTGGGTGTTGGCCGCGTAGGCCGGAAACCGCACCTCCCACTGGACGCGGCCCTGGTTGTCGAACTTGGTTATGGTTTGCCGGTCAAGCGAGGCGTTTCCGGTGGGGTTCACAAAGTCGAGCGTGTTGGCCCCCATCACGTAGCCGTCCGGCGTACGTAGCAGTGGCAACGGAAAGGTGCTGGCCCCGATGCGGCCCGGCGGTACGTGAAACGAGCGGCTCCAAATAATCTGGCCCTGCCCGCTCATCTTTACCAGAACTGGCAGCAGGTACGGATATCTGGTGCCAGCTATCAGCGTGTCCACCACCCCCGTCCAAGTGAAGGTGCCATCGCCGTTCCCGACTACGTCCACCGCCCCTCCCCTAGTGACGGGCCGCCCGTGATAAGTAGTAATAGCCATACTGCCCGTAGAATCACCTTGGGCATTAGTGAGTAAAATACGTGGATACGCTTCATTAGGGGATTGTGTCGAAACTTGCCCTACATGAACATAAGCGTTCGGGCCGATTTTGGCGGAACTCGCATGAACAGATACAGGATAGGGGTCGTTGGGGAAACCCGGACGGTAGCTTTTTTTCCACAGTACTGACTGTGCATGAACCTCACTCATCCCAACGGGCAGCAATAGCAGGGCCAACGCAAGGTGTTGGGCTGGCTTGATATTTTTCATCGTCTTCATCGCTGCCCGAGCCTAGCGGCTCACCATTAAGCGGTGGGTTGCCGCCGGGCGGCCATTGACAAGCAACGAATACACATACGCGCCCTCGGGCAAGTCGGCTACGGGCACGGCCACGGCGTTGCGCCGGGCGTCAAGTTTCACCTCTCGCACGATTGTGCCGCTGAGAAGTGACCGCACTACCAGAGTTAAATCCTGCGCAACATCTACGGGGGCTATCCGGTAGGCGATTATTGCCTGGTCGTGGGCCGGGTTTGGGGCAGCAATTTCCAGCGAAGTGCCACCAACGGAGCCGGGAGATAGCGGCACAAGCGCGCTCCGCGCCCGGATGCCGGCACTAGGATACCCGTCGTGGGGGCAATCGTTGCCGTTGGAGCCAGCTACTGGAACAAAAAACGACCCTGCACTTGACTGAACCGATACATTTTGCACTACGAGCGGGTCATAGAAAGGAGACGAGCTACCATAACGGACGCAGTAGAACGTATCGTAGTAGAACGGCGGGTTGCTCGGGTCGTTCCACACATGAACGATGTTGTTGTACAAGTCGCCGAAGGTGGAGCTGTCGAAGTTATTCTTAAGCAGCGCGGCGGCTCCGGTACCACCGAGTTGCCCCGTCAGTTCCACCGGGTAGTTGGCGTCGATGAGAATGCCCCGGGGGCTGTTGGCCGAAACCAGGGCGGCACCCCCCATCAGGAACGTGTTGCACTGCACCTGGTGCCGGTTGGGCGGGCCGCCCGCGCCTGGCCCCAGTAGGTGCAGGCCCACCACGCACTGCCGGAACGTATTGCCGGTGATGTTGCTGTTCGATTTGAGTTGCAGGCGCATCCCTTCGTAGAGGTGCTGACAGAAGTTATCAGCGAAGCTGATGGCACCGGTCGAAGGCGTGGCTGCGCTCGCGCTAAGGCCCAGCTGCCGGTACGTGGGCCGTAAATCGCTGTAAATGTTAATCACGGCCGGGCCGCGAAACTGGTTGCCGCTGGACCGGTACACCCCCGGCCCGCTGGCCAGTACCCCGTAAGCCTCCTGCCGGTCGCTGCCAGGGGCCAGCGCGTAGGCCTGGTTGAGTTGGGGTGGGTTGTCGGTATTCACGGCCGGAGTTGGCAACCGAAACACGTTGCCGCTCATCTCTATTTGGCCAGCGTAAGGCGCGTTGCTGTAGGCTCCGGCCACGAAGTTGCCCGTAAATTGGTTGGCGCGCAGCACCGGGGCCGGCGCACCCGGCCCCACCCACACCCCAAACATGGCCCGCTTGAAGGTATTACTGCTTAGTACCACCTGCACCCCGTTGGGAGCGACATTAGCCGCATTGGTGCATACCACGTGCCGCAGGGTGTGCGTGTAGCTCGTACTCGATACCAGGGCATAAGGCGAAAGCATGGCCACTGGGTCGGAGTCGAACACGCAGTTGCTCACGGTGCCCGTCCGGGTGAGGTCGCGCAGGTTCAGGCTTTCGTAATTGTGCAGAAAATTGGTGTTGGCTACGGCAAAGGCCGTCGTGTTGTTGTTGAGGCCACCACCCATGAGTACCAACCCTGCCGTGGCGTAGCTGATTTCGGCGTTGCGGCTGGGGCTGCCCCCGGCTTGGCTAATAAAGTCGCTGCCATTTTGAATGTACAATCCATCCCACATCTGCCCGCAGGCCGCCGTGAGGGTGCCGCCCGCCAAGGTTAACGTAGCGCCTACTACCTCTATTTTGACCCCGGCAGCCACGCACACATTGCAACCAGCGGGAATGGTGTAGGCCCCGCCCAGCAGCAACAGGTTGCCAGATACGAAGTACCGCTGGCCCGCCGCAAACTGAAACGAACTGGCGAAGCGGGTGCCCGAAATGGTGACGATGCCGGGCGTTTGCGCATTGTAGCAGCAATTCACAAACACCGTCACGCTGCTCGTCGTCGTCGGTTGGCCGGGAATGCTGACGGCAAGGGTGTAGGTGGTGCTGACGGACGGACTCACGCTGGCCGCCAGCGTAGTGAGCACAAAGGCGGGGTCGGTGCTGGAAGTCCAGCGGTAAGTAGCCCCCGACGAGGCCGGCAGGGCCAACCCGTCCACGGGCAGCACCGTGGCCGTGCTACAGTTGGTAGTCGAGAAGCTGGCCCCGGCACGGGGCACGGCCATCAGCAGGGCATCGTCGAGGTAATAGTACGCCAGCCCTTGCACGGACGCGTAGGCGCTGGGCGTGGCCCCGGCCACCGGGGCCGTAACGGCCGTGGGCTCGAAGTAGCCCAGCGTGAACGAGTTTTCGCCGCCCTGCGCCACAAACGTACCGCGCACCACCTGCCAGCCGCTACGGTCGCTGAGTACCGCCGAAGCATCGCTCACCGCCGACACGCCGAGCAGCCCGTCCGTGTTCTGGCCGGGGTAGCCCACCGTGGCCGCAAAGCCCAGGCTATTGACCTTGAGCTGCGCGATTTCAGCCAGACTAGCATAATACTCGGCGTAATAGGTGCGGCCCGCCGCCAGCGGAGCTGCCAGCATAGTATTGGCGTAGCTGCGGCGGTCGTTGGCCGTGCCGCCGGGGCTGTATGCCATTACGCCCAGGTAAGCGTTGCCGCCCGCCCGCGAGGCTTGGGTTCCGAAATAATTGTCGGGAGCCCCGTAGTAATACACGGAGGCGTTGGTGCTGCCGGTGGCGCAGGTGGCGTAAATGTCGCTGCGGGTGTTATTAGCGTCCGTCCACGAACACACTTTAGTGGTGGTGGTGTTGGCCATGTTGCGCGGCTGCGGGCACCGGCAGTTAATGACGGTTTCGAAACTGGCGTTCGAGAGCAGGTTGCCGGTAGTGGCCGTGGGCGGAGCGCACTCCTGCGGATACTGGCAGGGGTCGGAGGGGATGGCCCCTTGCGCCGGGCCGCTGCCGGCTGTTGTTGCACCGGGGCGGGCCTGCTGGGCCACGGCCACGTACCCGTTAGCGCCCAGCATGGTGGCTACCAGCAGCGGGATTCCCCAACCAGCGAAAAAGCGGCGGGGGGGGGGGGGGGG
>JANXUO010000488.1 GCA_025356245.1 Hymenobacter sp. | reverse complement strand
CTGGGTGAGCCTGCACAACGGCGGCGGCGTGGGCATCGGCAACTCCACCCACTCGGGCATGGTCATCGTGGCCACCGGCACCCCCGAAAAAGCCGAGCGCCTCAAGCGCGTCCTCACCGCCGACCCCGGCCTGGGCGTGTTTCGCCACGCCGACGCGGGGTATGAAATTGCGATTGACGTGGCGCGGGAGCGCGGAGCGAAGATTCCGGGGCTGGCGTAGCAACAACGGGTTGCTGTGATTTTGCCGCGCCAACAGCTTTCAATTTTGCCGAACCTTGGCCCAAGCTCCAAGTGTTTTATCTGGCCAACCGCGCCTCTTCTTTATGAACACCCACCGCATCAAGCACGACGAGAAGAAGCTAACCGTCCAGGTTCAGGTTTTTCTGATTCCCGACGGAAATCAACACGTTGCCTATTGCCCGGCCCTGGAGTTGTCGTCTTACGGAAGTTCGCCCGACGATGCCAAAACGGCTTTTGCCGAGGCAATGGAAATTTTCGTGGCCGACACCCAAGCCAAGGGCACCCTCGAAAAAGTGCTGCTCGGCCTGGGCTGGACGCTTCAGCAGCACCCCGTGGCCCGGTACGAGCCCCCGCGCCCGTCGGTCGAGTTTTTGAATGCCTTGGGCTCCGGCAAACGGGGTGAAATTCGCACCGTGCGCCAGCGACTGGCGGTGGCCTATTAGCCCTTTTTCATGCCCAAGGGAATTGCAATGGAGGTCTGGTTGGCGTTTCTGGCCTACTGCGGGTTGGTGTACCAGCGCACCCACGCCAGCCACGACATTTACGACCATCCCACGCACCCCTTGCCCCGCCCGGTGGTGGTGCGAGGCAGCAAAGACGACGAAGTGCCGCTGCTGCACATGCAAACCAGTTGTCAGGCAATGGGGCTGCAATTGAAGGACTTTACGGCTTGGCAGAAGAAAAATATCGGCAAAGGCGGAAAGCTCAAGAAGGAGGGAAAACCCTGAAAACATTTCCTAAAACGTCTCAAAAACTTTCGCCGCGTCCTCACCGCCGACCCCGGCTTGGGCGTGTTCCGCCACGCCGATGCGGGGTATGAAATTGCCATCAACGTGGCGCGGGAGCGCGGGGCGAAGATTCCGGGGTGTTAATTTGTGAATCAATCAAATCGAAAGTCTTGCACCATGGACGTTACTTGGGTTAGGGGTTTTAATAACATGTTCTCTAAAATAGATAAAAGGGGTACACCTTCCTACTTTTCAGGTGGCCGCTTTATAAGTTTGATTAGAGAGTTTGATGCCGGCTTTCCGGACTATAGCCAATACATGAGCACTAGGGCAGCAGAGGGGAAAAGTACATCCAGAAAGGATTACTATTACGATATTCTAAATTTGTTTCCCGAAACTGTAAAACAGAGCATTGTCGATAGAATTTTAGAGGTGGCTATTGAATCAGAAACAGTGGCCAAAAACAACGGAGACGTATCTTTTATGTTTATAAAGCTGTTTAGAAAGTCGGTTTTTGGTTGATTTTTCGTAAAAAGATGACCACGAAGGCGAGCCAGTGCCAGCCAGTTGCCGACGCTGGTTTCGTAGCGCACGAGCAGGGTTTTGAAGCCGTCGAGCCAGGCGTTGGTGTGCTCGACCCCGACGCGTTGGCGGTAAAGCTCGGGGTCGAAGGGGGTGTCGTCGTCGGTCTGCCAGTCGGCGGCGCGGCGGTTGCGGGGGATGTTGGCCTCGGCTTCGCGTCGGGCGCATTCCTGACGGAAGTCGTTGGTGTCAAAGGCCTTGTCGGCGTTGAGGAACAGCCCGGCGACGGGAATGTTGGCCGCCTCCAAGGAGGCGCAAATTTCGCCGAAGCGGGCGTTGAGCCGGTACGTGTCGTGGTGGTTGCCGGCCTGCGGACTGGCGCAGGCCAGGGGCGTGCCTTGGTTATCGGCCAGAAAGAGGGCCGTGGTGGTGCGCGCGCTTGCGGGCCTGGTAGCCGACGGCTTCCCCGCCGTTCTTGGCCAACGTGTGGCTGCCGTCGAGCTGGACGCTGGAACAGTCGAGGTGGGCGCCGTTTTGACGCAAGAAGTTGAGCCACACCTGCTGCCAGGAGCCGTCCTTGCGCCAGGCGTTGAAGCGGGCGTACACGCCCTGCCACGTCAGCGACGCGCCGGTGAAGAAGTGCTTGACCGGCAGCATCCGCCACTGGCAGCCGCTTTTGAGCTTGTAAACACTGACTTCCACGAGTGCGACGGGGTCAACGACCGAGGGGCGGCCGTGGGCGGAGAAGGTGAGGGCGGGCAGAACCCACTGGCGAATCATATCTTTGGACAGGACTTCCATCAAAATGCGAAAAAGATGCGCGTTGCACCTCAAATTTCGCGCTTTTTTGGGAGTCCTTTGACTTTCTAAACAGCCTCATTGTCAATGGCAACGTGAACTGGAACGATTACGACCTGATTTTTCCGGTGGCGGAATTATATGCTGGGGAACTAGGGTAGGTCATCCGCCTGCGCCCGCGGCACCGTGTGAAATTGCCTGATGCCATCATCGCCACCACGGCGCTGGCGCACGGGCTGCCGCTACTCGCCCGCAACGGGAGGAACTTTGTGGGTGTGGCCGGGCTGGTGGTGGTGGACCCGCACGAGGCGGGGCTGTTGCCAAGCTAAATTTTCAGGATATCTGCGATTAGGAAATTTAAAATTTCTAGCAGTTATTGGCGGTGGCCGTTTGCCTCACTTAAATACCGGCCGCTTAAAAAATGACTGACAACGAAAACGAAAACCCCCAAGAGCTTGCGGAATTGGAAGCAGCTTACCGGCAAGTTTTTCCAGAAGCGGGTGGGTTCGACTATTTCAGCTACGGCCCCAGCAACCTCATTAAAATTCTACGCGAAGCCAACGGGCGGGAAATTGTGTTCAGTTATCCAGGGCAGGATAAGGGGGTGTTGGACGGGGCCGTATACCGTTACAAAGATGCGCCAGCAGTTGATTTGCCAAACCTCGTTACGTTGCAGGAGTTGCTTTACAGCCGTCACCCAGCCCTCAAAAACAGTCGGGTCAAGATTGTGCGGCACCGGGACACTAAGCAGGACTTGCACGCCTTGTACAGGAATCAACCGGAAGATTTTCTCGACTACCAGCGCCAACAAGGCAAGAAAAACGGTGGCAAAGGCGTGTTCGATGCTTGCGACTACATCGTGTCACTTTTAGGCGAAGATGGCAGTCGCGCCCGATTTATTGGGGTGTATCAGGTGCAGGGAGTTGCGTATGAAACCGATGAACATTTTTACTACAACCTGACCGAGGTGGATGGTTTCGACGCACTCAAAGAGCGGGTCGTAATCAAATGGAATGGTGCGCCCATCAGTTGGCAGCAGTGGTTTGGCCCGAAAGCTCCTGTTAAAGTGCTGGAAATTCAAAACAAGCCTTTTAGCCGCCCCTTCACCGGCTATTTGGATTTTACACTCACGTTTGCCGAATTGCGGGAACTGATAAAAACCCAGGAGCCGCGCGACGAATGGCTGCGGATGCTGTCAGCCGTTTCGGGAGTTTATTTGATTCTGGACACTTCTACCGGCCACCATTACATTGGCTCGGCTTACGGCAAAGGGGGTATTTGGGCGCGCTGGGCGCAATACGTGGCCACCAATGGGCATGGCAGCAATGTTGGATTACAGGCGCTAACTGACCTACACCCTGCCCACGCGCAGCACTTTCAATTCACGTTGCTCATGACGTTGAACCGCACAACGGCTAGTGAGGAAGTATTGCACTGGGAAAGTGTATTCAAAAAGAAAATAAACCCGAAACTTTGCCACAACTAACCATGCCCACCCCCAAAATCGTTACCCACGCGGGCTTGATGCTCGATTTATCCCAGGTGAAATGCTTCAAGCTTTCGCCTTTCACCAGCGACGACAACGACACTAGCCAATTGATTGTCGAATTCAAAACGCGGCTGGAGTACGTGTTTCATCCCGGCACTCAGCAATGGGAAAAAGAATACTTCGGGGAGCAGGTCGAATACAGCTTTCCCAGTTATGGCACAGCCCAAGCTTATTTGGGCGAGTGGGAAGAACTCTGGCAGGATTACTTGGACGGGCAAAATTAACGGGTCGTAAATTTATCCTTCCATGCAACCCATTGCCCCTCATCGTCCAGCCATCACGGCCCTCTGTCGCCAGCACCGCGTCCAGCGGCTCACGGCCTTCGGTTCCGTCCTCACGCCCGCCTTCAACGCTGCCAGCGACGTGGATTTGGTGGCCACCTTCGAGCCGATGCCGGTGGAGGAGTACGCCGACAATTACCTGGCCCTCAAGTTTGCCCTGGAGCAGGTGTTGCAGCGGCCCGTCGATTTACTGGAGGCGCAAGCTCTCCGTAACCCGTATTTTCGCGCCCGGGTAGAAGCCACGCAACAGGTTGTGTATGAACGCTGATATTCGCGCCTGCCTGCACGATGTGCAGCAGGCCATCCGCGAAATTGAAAGCTTTTTCGCAGGTCAGCCCATGCAGTTTGCCGCCTACCAGGCCGACACGCGAACGCGCCGCGCCACCGAGCGCAATTTGGAAATAATGGGCGAAGCCGTGGGGCGAATTTTGAAACTCGACCCGGCGTTTCACCTCTCGAATGCCCGCGCCGTCGTGGCCACCCGCAACCGCATCATCCACGGCTACGACACGGTTTCGGACGAGATGGTGTGGGGCATCGTGGTGCGCCACCTGCCGCTGTTGAAACAGGAAGTTGCGGCGCTGCTGGCCGGATAGCTACCCCACAAAAAACGGCCCCGCTGCATTCGCAGCGGGGCCGTCCCATTTTCCTCCAAACCAATTTACACCCCCGGCGCGGGTGCCGCCGCTGTTGCCTTGCCGCCCTCGTTGCGCATCCGCTTCAGCAGGGAGGCCATGGTGAAGGTTTTCGCTTTTTTGGGGGCGGTTTCCTTGTACATGAGGAAGCCGGTGGCCAGGGCGTCGCCCACGAAGTGCCAGAGGGCGTTGCCGGCGGCGATGTTCTGGGCAGTCAGGGCCAGGGAGGCGTCCTGGTTGGTGTTCTGGGTTTCGTTGAACTTGGCGATGCGGGTGCGGGCGTCGGCCAGGGCCAGGGTGTCGGCGGGGGTGTGGCCCTGGGCGGTGAGGGCGGCCAGGTTTTTGGGTTCCTGCACGAGCTGCAGCAGGGTGTTGAGGGCCCCGTCGAGGCCCTCCACGTCGCGGGTCGAGATTTCGTGGCGCACGTTGCCCAGGCCGAAATCGGCTTGGGCGTTGGCCAGAAGCTGCTTGCCCTCGGCGCGGTTGAGGCGGATGTTGAGCCAGTTGAGCGGCTCGCGCAGGCTTTTGGCGAGGGCGTTCATTTCTTTGGTCACCTCCTTGTCGGTGGCCTTGCGCACGCCCACCGGCACGAGGTCGGCGAAGCCTTTTTTCGCATTTTTCCAGCCCGCGAGGTAGGCGGGGGCGGCGTAGTCGGGCGAGGCTTTGCCGAAATCGGCCTGGTTGGCGGCAAACATGGCTTGCACCAGGTCGCTCACGGTGTTCAATTCTTCGAGCCGGCAGCGAAACTGGCGGACGGGCAACGGGGTACTGCTCATAAGTGGCTTGCGGTTAGAAAGGGACGCGGTGTGCGCCAACCCGGCCCAAATGTAGCCGAAAGTTTTAATTCAGCCAAGCCCGCTGGTGCCGGCGGCCCCGCGCAGGGGCAGTCAGGGCCTGCGCGGGGGCGCACAGGCCCGGCCAGGCGGTGGTAAGAAGCGGCGCAGGCTTGTGCAGGCCCCGCCCGGCGGTGCTCAGGGGCTGCGCCGCCGCCGCAGGGGCCGCGCAACGGCGGTCAGGGCCTGCGCCCGGTGGCACAGGCCCCGCGAGCGGCCGGTGAGGAGTTGCACGGGCCGTAACAGCCTGCGCGGAGTGTAACAGACCGTTTGGGTAGTAACAGGCCGCGCAGCCCAGCACGGCCCGCCCCCGCGCTTACCCCAGCGCCAGCCGCAGCACCCCGTGGCTGCGTTCGCGCACGGCCCGGCACAGGGCGGCATCGTCGGCCAGATGCTGCCCAAACGAGGGCAGCAGCGCCCGAAAACCCGCCTGCCACGCCGCCGACTGCGCCTGCTGCGGGAAGCAGCGCTGCACCAAATCGACCATGATGGCCACGGCCGTGCTGGCCCCCGGCGAGGCCCCGAGCAGGGCCGCCACCGAGCCGTCGGCGCTCGTTACGACTTCGGTGCCGAACTCGAGCACACCGCCTTCCTTCTTGTCTTTTTTGATGACCTGCACCCGCTGCCCGGCCACGGCCAGCTTCCAATCGGCGGGGTTGGCCTGGGGGTAATAGTCGCGCAGGGCGGCCATGCGTTCCTCGTCCGATTGCAGCACCTGGCCAATGAGATAGCGCGTCAGGCCCAGGTTGCGGGCCCCGGCAAACAGCAGCGGCCGGATGTTGCCCAGCTCAATCGAGCGGAATAAATCCGAGTAAGAGCCCTGCTTGAGAAACTTGGTGCTGAAGCCGGCGTAAGGGCCAAAAAGCAGTTCCTGCCGGCCCTCAATCTGGCGCGTGTCGAGGTGGGGCACCGACATGGGCGGGCTGCCCACGGCCGCCTTGCCGTACACTTTGGCCCCGTGCCGGGCGCTCACGGCGGGGTTGGTGCAGCGCAGCCACTGCCCACTTACCGGAAAGCCGCCGAAGCCTTCGGCCTCGGGTATCTCCGTCTTTTCGAGCAGGTTGAGCGAGCCGCCCCCCGCCCCGATAAACACAAACCGCGCCCGCTCGATGCGGCTCTCGCCGGTGGCCAAATTCTTCACCTTCACGCGCCAGATGCCGTCGTCTTTGCGGCGGAAGTCCTCGATTTCGTGGCCCAGGTGCAGGTCCGTAGCCGGCAGCCCATCTAAATGCGTCAGCAAAGCGCGGGTGAGGGAGCCGAAATTAACGTCCGTCCCCAGGGCCATGCGGGTGGCGGCCACGGGCTGGGCGGGGTCGCGGCCCTGCATCACGAGGGGCACCCAGGCGGCAATCTGGGCCGGGTCGGCCGAAAATTCCATGCCCGCGAACAGCGGCGACTGCACCAGCGCGGCGTGACGTTTCCGCAAATAGTCCACGTTATCCGCCCCCCAAACAAAGCTCATGTGCGGAATGCTGTGGATGAACTGGCCGGGGTCGGGCAGGGTGCCATCGGTCACCAGCGTGGCCCAGAATTGCTTGCTCAGCTCAAACTGTTCGGCAATTTTATCGGCCTTGTCGATGGCGATGGAGCCGTCGGGGTTTTGGGGCGTGTAGTTAAGCTCGCAGAAGGCCGAGTGGCCGGTGCCGGCGTTGTTCCAGGCATCGGAGCTTTCGGCGGCGGCCGTGTCGAGGCGCTCAAAAAGCTGGACGCTCAGGCTGGGATCGAGCTTTTTGAGCAACACGCCGAGCGTGGCGCTCATGATGCCCGCGCCGATGAGCAGCACGTCGGTTACGGGTTTGGTGGGGTCGGGCATGGCGGGCATTGCGGTGGGAGAGGGGGTTCGTTTTGGGTTGGCAGGCAGTACGCAAACCGGCCCGAAAGGTAGCGGCGGCGGGGTCGGCGCCGCAGGCAGCGGCCCAGGGCGAAACCGTTGGGGGCCGTTGGGCTGTTGGCCAGTATCTTTCGCCCCCAACCAACCCCCCGCCGCCATGACGATGGTCCTGATAGAAGTTCCCGACGAAGCCGCCGTGCAGGTTTTGAGCCGGCAAAAAGGCGTGCGCGTGGTGCAAATCATCGCCGCCGGGCAGCGCGTGGTGGAGGTGCCCGCGCCGACGGCCGAAGCCCCCGAAACGCCCCCTAAACGCGCCTGGGCCGGTTCGCTCGCCGCAGTTTCCACCACCACCGCCGAAGAATGGGATGCCTACCTTCGCGAAACCCGCAACGAATGGGAACGCAGTTTCTAGCCGACACGAACGTCGTCATCGACTTGGTGCTGGGCAGGCTGCCAGCGGCCGGGGCCGCGTGGCTCGACGCGCAACTTGCCGCCCAACGGGTTGCCATCTCGGTCATCACCCGCATCGAGTTGTTGGGCAAGCTCGTGCCCGACGCGGAGTCCAACTTCCTCAAAAACTTCGTGCAAAGCGTCGTCGTCCTGCCCCTCGACGAGCCGGTCGTCGCCCAAACCATCGCCCTGCGCCAGCAGCACCGCGTGAAGCTGCCCGATGCCCTCATCGCCGCCACGGCCCTGGCGCACGGGCTGCCCCTGCTCACCCGCAACGTGGGCGACTTTCGGGCGCTGCCGAACCTGGCCGTCATCAACCCGCACGATGCCGGGCAGGTGCCGGGGTGAGCGTATGCCATCAGGTGGTGCGGGGGGGGGGGGGG
>JANXUO010000473.1 GCA_025356245.1 Hymenobacter sp. | reverse complement strand
CCGTACGACCTTTCGTGCGGGGCTCTTCGATTTTACGATGGTCTAGGCTGCCATCCCGAACGGATGATGGTTGCCACGGATTATTTTCCCTCATGCTTCTCTTTCTGCACGTTTTCTGGTTTCATTTGCGGGAAAAATAGCACGTCTTGAATCGAAGGGGAGTTGGTCATAATCATGCTCAGGCGGTCGATGCCGATGCCGAGGCCGGCCGTGGGCGGCATACCGTACTCCAGGGCGCGGAGGAAGTCCTCGTCGAGCACCATGGCTTCGGTATCGCCGCGCCGGGCCAGTTCCAGCTGGTCCTCGAAGCGCTGGCGCTGGTCGATGGGGTCGTTGAGTTCGGAAAAGGCGTTGCAGATTTCCTTGCCGTTGCACACGGCCTCGAAGCGCTCCACAAGGCCGGGCCGGTCGCGGTGCTTCTTGGCCAGGGGCGACATCTCGACCGGGTAATCGGTAATGAACGTGGGTTGGATGAGCTTGGGCTCCACGTGCTCCCCAAAAATCTCGTCGATGATTTTGGCCTTGCCCATGCTCGGGTCAATATGCACGTTGAGGGCGGCGGCTGAGATGCGCAGGGCCGCTTCGTCCATCTCGCCAATGGCGTGGCCGGTGTATTTCTCGATGGCCTCGAACATGGTGAGGCGCTGCCAGGGCCGCTGGAAATTAATGAGGTTTTCGCCCACTTGCACCTCCGTTTGGCCGTGCAGCGCCAGGGCCACACGCTCCACCATTTCCTCCACAAGGTCCATCATCCAGCCGTAGTCTTTGTAGGCGACGTACAGCTCCATTTGGGTGAATTCGGGGTTGTGAAACCGCGACATTCCCTCGTTGCTGAAGTCCTTGCTGAACTCGTACACGCCATCGAATCCGCCCACAATCAGGCGCTTCAGGTACAGTTCGTTGGCAATGCGCAAGTACAGCTCCATATCGAGCGTGTTGTGGTGCGTTTTGAAGGGCCGCGCCGCCGCGCCGCCGTACAGCGGCTGCAAAATCGGCGTTTCAACCTCCAAATAACCCTTGTCGTTCAAGAAGTTGCGCATCGACTGCACCAGCTGTGTGCGCTTGATGAAGGTGTCGCGCACCTGCGGGTTCACGGCTAGGTCCACGTAGCGCATACGGTAGCGCTGCTCGGGGTCGGTGAAGGCGTCGTAGGTGGTTTTTTCGCCGGTGGCCTCGTCCACTTTTTCTTTCACCACGGGCAGCGGGCGCAGGGCTTTGGCCAGCAGCTTCAACTCGGTGACGTGGATGGACGTTTCGCCCACCTGGGTCTTGAAAACGTGGCCTTTCACGCCAATGAAGTCGCCCAAATCGAGCAGTTTTTTGAACACGACGTTGTAGAGCGTCTTGTCCTCGCCCGGGCACACCTCGTCGCGGTTCACGTACAGCTGAATGCGCCCCGAGGTGTCCATCAGCTCGGCAAACGATGCCTTGCCCATCACCCGCGACGACATCAGCCGGCCGGCCAGGCTGACCTCCTGAAAGTTATTAAGCTCGGGGTGGTAGTTGTCGTGAATTTCCTTGGCGTAAAACGTCACGTCAAAAAGCTTCGAGGGGTAGGCTTCGATGCCCAATTTTTCCAATTCATCGAGCTTGTGGCGGCGCTGGATTTCCTGTTCTGACATGAATTATTGTTTGAATCGCAGACTGATGCTCATTAAGTCGGTTTGCCCGGCTTGGCAAAGCCGGGCAAGCAACTACGCCGGACGGCGAAGCACCGCCGCAAAATTAACCCACGAAAAACGCCGCCCCTAACCGGGGCGGCGTTATCGTCATCGTGCGCGCACGGCCAACGCAATCAGGTCCTAAATAAACCGTCGGCAGCGCAGCACATTAATCAACGTAACTTAATCGATACCAAGAATAAATACTTAACAAAGCAATGGTTTAAGCCGCCGCACGGAATTCCTCGTCCGTACCAAAGGCGGGGCCAGCAGGTGCCGGAACCACAGCCGGGGCCGGCAGCGGGGTTGGCGCGAACACCGGGGCCACGCGGGTGCGCAGGCGCTCGACCACAAACGTGCCTTGCAGGTGGGCGGGCAACTCGTTCACCAACTGCTGGTAGCGCTCCAGGCCCAGGGCTTTGGCCACGTAGGTTTCGTGAATGCCGTTGAGGTAGCTCACAATGTTGAGCAGCGAAGTATGGAAAAGGCGGAAGTCGATGTCGGCTTCCACGTAGCGCTCAATTTCGCGGCTGGTTTGGGAGATGCGCAGGCGGCCCAGCAAGTCGAAAATGGTGGTGTAGCCCAGCCGCCAGGTAATTTGCTGCCAGTGCGCGGCCGTCCATTTGTCGAGCGGCCGGCCGGTTTTCTGGCTGCGGATGGCGGTGTTGGGGTTGGCTTGCACCTGGGCGCGGGTCCAGGTGGCTTTGAGCTTGCGGGTGGTGCGCAAAAACTGGCCAATCTGGGCCTGGGCGTCAATCTCCTGGCTGGCAATGTGCAGGCCCGCTTTGTAGCCCGCCAGTGGCAGGCGGTGAATGCTGAAATCGCCGTAAGCCCCCGCCGCGTAAAACGATACGGGCCGCGGGTAGGCGTTTTTCACCACCAGCCGCCCCACCTCGCGGCGGATGAGCTGGGCGTTGTTGCTGCGCACGCCGGTAGTGTACAAAAACGCCTGCAACCCCGAAAGAATAGCGTGGTACGCCTGCGGAAATGTCCAGTGCAGGGCGTTGCGCAGGAAGTTGTCGTCGCCCAGCTCGGCGGTGGCCCGCAGGGCGTACTCGGTGCTCCAGCAGGTGTGCAGCAGCTTGGTGATGCTGGCCACATCGGCCGCGTCAAGCTCGGCCTGGTGGGTGCGGAAAAACGGCAGGTGCGCCAGGCCGCCGTACACGTCGTCCGCCTCCTCAATGTGGTAGTTGATGGCGAAGAAGTAATTCAGGAAAACCTGCGCCGGAATTGACTTGCGCCAGTTCTCGCCGGCCTGTTGCAGGGCCGTTTCGTCGGTGCCCGCAGCGGCCAGCGCAGCCACGGGAGCAGGAAACAGTAGGGTACGGGTTTCGGCTGTAGTAGTCATACCAGGTAAACGCCGAACGCGGGCAAAAAAGTTGCCTGTTTACTAAATAAATTAGTTGAAAAAGAAGCTCTTTTTAGTTGTTGATTTTTCAAGCCAAATGGGCGTTGAAACTGCTTTTGGTTTCATACGGATTGCCTTATGGGCGAATTTTATCAGTTCAACCTGATGGTCGATTTCCCATTTTTTTTAGCTGTCATAAAGCCAACTCCCAACGTTGCGGAATACGTAGCAAAATACGCTCGCAAGCAGCCCAAAAAAAGCCCTGACTCCAGCACGGAATCAGGGCTTTTTGGGCAGCGAAACAGATGGGTTGGCCCAACGTGGGGCAAGTGCTTACAACTGGTCTTGCAGCACGGCCACGGCCTCGCCAATCACGATATCTTTTTTTAAGCCCTTAGTAAAGCGGGCGGCGCGGTTCACCTTCACGCTGTCGCCGTTCAGGGCTTGCACATCGGCGGTGAGGGGCGAGAAGGCGAGGGGCGTGGCCGTTTTTTGGGCGGCCTCGTACTTGTCGGCTTCCTCTTTGGCCATTTTTTGCTCGGCCCGGTAGGCCGTCATTTTTAGTGAAATTACACTGTCATCCTTGCGCTTTTTCATGCGCTGGGCAATGCTGTTGATGAGCTGAAAACTGGGGCTAGCGGCCACGCGGGCTTTGCTGCTGGCTTGCAGCTTAGCATAGGCAGGAGGCGCATCCCAGGGGCGGTAGCGGGCGGGCTGAATTTCGTCCCACTTGAGCGGGTAGTCGGTTTCCTTCTCGCCTTCAGCCAGGTAGGCGTAAGCATCGGGCAGCACTACGTCGGGCACCACGCCCTTAAATTGCGTCGAACCGCCGTTTACCCGGTAAAATTTCTGGGTAGTCAGCTTGAGCGAGCCGATGGGCTTGATGTTGCTCAACTCCGACGGCAGGGCTTCGTCGAGGTCGAAGATGCGCTGCACCGTACCCTTGCCGTAGGTGCTGCCCGAACCCATGATAACGCCGCGTTTGTAGTCCTGAATGGCCGCCGACAAAATCTCCGAAGCCGAGGCGCTGTACTCGTTCACCAGCATCACGAGCGGCCCGCTGTACTGCACGCGGGGGTCTTTATCGTTAAGGACCTGCACACGGCCCTGTCCGTCGCGCACCTGCACCATCGGCCCACTTTCCATGAAGAGGCCGGCCATTTCCACCGCGTCCTGCAACGAGCCGCCGCCGTTAAAGCGCAGGTCGAATACCACACCTTTCACGCCTTCGGCGGTGAGTTTGGCGAGTTCCGCCTTCACGTCGTTGGCCGAGCTACGGCCGCCTTCGTTATTAAAATCGGCGTAAAAAGTTGGCAGGCGCAAGTATCCGATTTTCTGACCCTTGCTGGTGATAACCGACGACTGCGCGTAGGTTTCCTCGATGATGACGACATCGCGGATGATGGGAATAGTCTTGGTGGTGCCGTCGGTCCGCTTCACGGTGAGGCGCACCTCCGAGCCTTTTTTGCCCCGAATGAGGGTAATGGCCTTCTGCGTGTGCCAGCCCTCGATGCTCACCGGCTCGGCGGCACCCTGGGCCACACGGAGCAGGGCATCGCCCTTCTTCAATTCGCCCTGCCGCGAGGAAGCGGAGCCGGGAATGATGTCTTCGACGTAAATCAAGCCGTCTTTTTCGCGCAGCGTAGCCCCAATGCCTTCAAAGCGGCCGGTCATCTGCATATCGAAATCGGCCTTGGCCTTGGGGGCAAAATACTCTGTGTGCGGGTCGTAAGTGTTAGCGATGGCGTTGGCGTAATTGCTCAGGCGCTCGGTGCCTGCCTGTTCGGCCATTTCAGCAAATTGGTCGTCGTAGTATTTGAGGACGCGCTTGCGGGCCTCAATTTCCATCTCGGCCGAGGTGCGGATAGGCTCGGGCTTGGTGGGCGCATCGGCGGCAGCGGCGCCGGGAGCAGTCGTGGCAACCGGCTTTTTATCCTTGTCTTTCAAGGCTTTCTCTTGCGCATCCATCATTTCCGACACCCGCGACAAGGTTTCGAACTTCAGCAGCTTGCGCCATTGCTCGCGCTGCTCGGCCTTGGTGGCCGCGAAGCTGGCCTTTTCGTAATCGGTCTGGAAGGTTTCCTCCGTTGTAAAATCGAAGGGTTTGGTGAGCAACTCGCGGTACAAGGCTTGCATTTCCTTGGTGCGCTGGGCCATGAGTTGGGTGCTCAAATCGAGCAGCTCATGGGTGCCGCGCTTCACCTGGTCGTCCACCTCCAGTTGATAGCGGCGCAATTGCTCAACGTCGGAAGTCAGTAAGAATTTTTTGCGGAAGTCCAACCGCTTGAGGTTTAAATCCCACACGCGCCGCGAGAACGCATCATCGATGCGCTCGGGCTGGTAGTGGGCGGCGGTCAGGCCTTGCATCATGGTGCCAATCACCACTTCGTCCTTGGTGGGCACGGCCCCTTCAGAGCGGCGCAAGAGGCGGTAGGAGGCTAAAACAAAAACGGCCATTACCACGAAGGCATAAAGACCGACTTTTAAACGGGGAATAGACATTAGCAGAAGGAGAGGGGTAATAATTTCAAAAGTACGGCAAAGTATAGCTCTAACGAGCAGCAATTCATCTACGGCCAAAACACGGCGGCGGGTGCAATAAGTTGCGGCAGCAGCGATTAGGTTGAGCCAAAATATTTTCGTTGCATATGCTTGGTGCAAAGACAGCGCCGAAGCTGCAAAGTTGCCCAACAAAAAGCCCCTTCCGGTCCGGAAGGGGCTTTTTGTTAAAAAAATACAGTCAGCCAGATGGCTTTCGGATTAATAGCGGTAGACTTTATCGCCGTTGCTCCGACGGAACTCGTCTTCGAAATATTTAGCATCTTCGGCGTTGCGGGGCTTCACACCCATCACGATACCGCCATTTTTGATGCCTTCCTCGTACTCAGCCGCGTGCTCTTCGGGAATGCCCGAGCCCACGAGTGCGCCCACCAGGCCGCCCGTAAGGCCACCAGCGCCGGCACCTGCCAAAGCGGCAGCCAGCGGACCGGCAATGATGAGGCCCAGGCCGGGCAAGGCAATCGAAGTTCCAATGGCCGCGATGGCGCCGATGATGGCGCCGGCGGTGCCACCAATGGCCGAGCCCACGCCAGCACCTTCCATGGCCTTATCGCCCAGGTCGGAGTGGGCGCTCTCATCACCGAAGTGCGTCTTGCGGGTGTCGTCCGACATCAGCAGGTTTACGTCATCTTTGCCGTAGCCACGGGCCGACAGCGACTGGTAAGCCTTCTCGGCGCTGTTGCGGTCGTTGAACATGCCAGAGGTGTATCCGGTGCCGCTGCCGTAATGCGTATCGGTGCCGGTTAGGGTACGAGCGGCATCGCCGGCGGTGTTTTGCACAGCGTCGATACCGGCACCCACTGCAGCACCAGCGGTGCCGGCTAGGACCGCTCCTTTGTGGGTGGCGTCGTGGTCGTGGTTGGGATTAGCGTCGGTGCCCATGCCGGTGTTGGTGCCATAGTTGGCGCCTGCGCCGGTACCCGAGTTCATGGGGTTGTTTGCATCGTTGGTGCTCATGGTAGGGGGATTTAAAAGGGGTGTGGGAAAGAAAGTATCCGGCAGCGGGCGAGCCGCCGTCTAAAACTTAAACGGCCCGGCGCAACACAGGGTTACGCCGGGCCGCTGGGCTCCGAGGAATTCAGGATGTGCAGAACACCGCCGCAAAAAACGCTAAATCAGACCGCTAACGCAGCTTTAGTTTTTGTAAAATTGCTGAAATGGTTACGATTGTCTGGGCAGCTGACTGTTCAATCGACGCTACCGGCAAAATGCTGAAAGTTGGCATCATCGCGCCAAAAATTACGGCATTCCCGAATCATATTCTTCAGAAAATCCTCGTCCTGCTTGAGTGTGCGCCACTCGCCCATGCCCAGGCGCTCGCACAGCTTATAGAAATTGTCGCCCTGGCCTTTGGAGCCCGCTACTTTAATCAGGCTGCTCAGCAACGGCTGGCCAGCTTCGTGTTCGTTGGTCGAAATTTCGGCCAGCATTTCGTTGAGGCGCGATTTTTCGTGTGAGATTTCAAGGTTCAGGCCCAATTCAGCTTCCTGCACCAGCGTGAGGTACGACAGGGTGCCGCTCTGCTGACGAGCGTAGCGAATGAGAAAGGTGCGGATGCGACCGGTCATAGGAAAAAAATAAGTGCGAGCACAGCGAAAAGGCAACCGAGCCGAGCCCCGTTGTCCCCAAAACAGCCCCCACGATAGTTAGGCAAAGTGCAAAAGGACGCTGGCCCTGCAAATGTGCGGATAATTTGCAACTTCTACCACTGTTGCGATTTTAAATCGCCTGTATCGGTCGCGCTGGACGCAGATAATGTTTGACTGCCCAGCGATTATCGATAAAGCAACCTTAGCTTACCCGCGCCGACGGCGTATCTCTTTTTCAATCAGCAAAAACTCGCGACTGCTTTGCCCGGCAATGGCCGTATTTTCGTCGGCGCGGCGCAGCAGGTAGGGCATTACGGCCTCTACGGGGCCGTAGGGCAAGTATTTGGCGGTGTTGTAGCCCGCGTTGGCCAGGTTGTAGGTGAGGTTGTCGCTCATGCCGTACAACTGGGCAAACCAGAGCCGCTCGTCGCCGGGGGCTAAGCCTGCCTGGGCCATCAGTTGCGTGAGCAGCAGCGAGCTAGCCTCGTTGTGCGTGCCGGCGCAAGTGGCAATGTGGGCCACGTGCTGCACGCAGTAGCGCAGGGCTTCGTCGTAGAGGTCGTCGGTGGCCTGTTTGCCGTTGTTGATGGGATTTTGGTAGCCGCGCTGCTGGGCCACGCGAGCTTCTTTTTCCATGTAAGCCCCTCGTACTAACTTCACGCCCAGATAGTAACTGGCTTTTTCGGCGGCCTTGTGGGCAGCTTTCAGGGCGTCGAGGCGGTCGTGCCGATAAAGCTGGTAAGTGTTCCAGACAATTGTTTTCTCGCGGTTGTATTTGGCCATCATCTCGTACGAAAGCGCGTCGATGGTGTCCTGAAACCAACTTTCCTCGGCGTCGAAAAACAAGCGAACGCCACATTCGTGGGCTTTGGCGCACAGGGCTCCTACGCGGGCTAGGGCGCGGTTGTGTGCCACTTGCTCGCTGTCAGTGAGGGGCTTATTGGCCTGAATTTTTTCGAGGATGGCCACATTCGCCACACCCGTAACCTTAAACACCGAAAACGGGATGTGCGTCGAGCGGTGGGCTTCGGTGATGGTGGCCAGCAGCTCATCGCGGGTGTGGTCGTAACTGCGGTCGTTGCCCGCTCCCTCCACCGAGTAGTCGAGGATGGTGCCGATGTTGTAGCGGCCCAGCTCGGCCACCACGGGGCGGCATTCGGCAATTGATTCGCCTCCGCAAAACTGCTCGAAAATGGAGTGCTTAATAAGAAACTTGGTGCCGGGCAGGCCCCAGCTCAACGCCTTCTTCATCAGGCCGCTGCCAGTTTTTACCAAGGTGCCGTTGTTCATAGCGGCAAACAGGGCGTACATTTTTTTGAGGCGATTGTCGGACTTACCAGCAAAGGCGACGCGGGTGTCATCAAACGCTAAAACGGGGGCTTGGGGGCTGGGCGCAACGAACATGGGCAAGCAGGGTGGGATTGAGAAGAAGACGAAGTTAGCCGTAACCGGGGTTATGCGGGCTTGTTTTTAACAAACGAGAAACAACATTCCAACGCCGGTAGTTGCCGCAAGGCCCATCTTTGCGGCTGCTTATGACGCCTTCCACCGCCTCCGACACTTATTTCACCCGGCTGCTGGCCCGCAAGGGGCAGCCCTTGCTTATTGCTGGGCCTTGCTCGGCCGAAACCGAAGCCCAAACCCTGGCTACGGCCCAGGGCGTGGCCGCGCTCGGCAATATCGACTTGTTTCGGGCCGGGGTTTGGAAGCCGCGTACCCGGCCCGGCTCTTTTGAGGGGATGGGCGCGGCTGCCCTGCCGTGGCTACAGCGCGTGAAGGCCGAATTTGGCCTACCTTGCTGCATCGAGGTGGCTACTCCGCGCCACGTGGAAGAAGCCCTGAAATTCGGCATCGACGTGCTGTGGATTGGGGCCAGAACCACCGTTAACCCATTCGCCGTGCAAGAGTTGGCCGATGCGCTGACGGGTACCAGCGTATCGGTAATGGTGAAAAACCCCGTGAACCCCGACGTGGCCCTGTGGGCCGGCGCGCTGGAGCGTCTGGCCCGTGCAGGCATCACCGATTTGGCCGCCATCCACCGAGGGTTCAGCACGTTTGCGCCCAGCAAATACCGCAACGCGCCCACTTGGATGCTGCCCATCGAGCTGAAAACGCGTTTCCCGCACATTCCCCTCATCTGCGACCCCAGCCACATTGGCGGGCGGCGCGATTTATTGCTGCCCATCGCCCAAAAAGCCCTCGACCTCGACTACGACGGTTTGATGATTGAGACGCACCCCGACCCCGACCACGCCCTCAGCGACTCCGAGCAACAGGTAACGCCTCAACGCTTGGGGGAGATACTTGGTGAGTTGAAATACCGCCGTCGCTCGTCCGACAACGCCGATTACAACAGCAAAGCAGAGGAGCTACGTCAGAAAATGGACGTGGCCGACCGCGAAATCATCGAAGCCCTAGCGCGGCGTATGGCCCTGGTAGAGGAGCTGGCCGAATACAAAAAAGAGAACAATGTCAAAATTTTACAGCTTGACCGCTGGCAGGAAATCTTCGCTTCCCGCCCAGATTGGGCCGGGCGGTCGGGGGTAAATGAGAAATTCGTGGCTGACCTCTACAAATTAATCCACATCGAAAGCATCCGAAAGCAGACGGAAGTGATGAATAAGGCGTAAACGGCAGATGGAAAGTAACCTAAACATTGGTCCCGGCGCCTTGCCTGCGTTAGCCGATTACCTCCGGCGGCCTGGCCTCAGCCGCGTATTTGTGCTGGCCGATGCTAACACCAGCGCCCTGTGCCTGCCCCGGCTAGCCCCGCATTTGCCCACAGGCTATTTTGTGATTGAAGTGCCGGCCGGCGAGGAGTACAAATCGCTGAGCAGTTGTGATTTGATTTGGAGCTGCCTCACCGAGCAGCAAGCCGACCGACATGCCCTGCTGGTAAATCTGGGCGGCGGAGTGGTGACTGATTTGGGGGGATTTACGGCGGCAACGTACAAACGTGGCATCGACTTTATGCAGGTGCCCACCACCCTGTTGGCCCAGGTAGATGCCAGCATGGGCGGCAAAACGGGCATTGATTTTAGAGGCTTCAAGAATCAGCTGGGCGTGTTTCAGCAGCCCACTGGGGTGTACATCGACCCCGTCTTTTTGCAAACCCTCGACCCGCAACAGTTAAAAGCCGGCTATGCTGAAGTATTGAAACAGTGGCTGATAGCCGACGCGGCGGCCTTCGATAAAAATCGGCGGCTGGGCTGGCTAACGGATGATTGGACGGAAATAATCGGTGAGTCGGTGGCCATTAAGCGGCGCATCGTTGCCGAAGACCCGTTCGAGGCTGGCCCGCGCAAGCTGCTCAACTTTGGGCACACAGTGGGCCACGCCCTCGAAAGCTACCTCTTCACCCAACCTGGCCGCGAGGTGCTCCACGGCGAAGCTGTTGCGGTGGGGCTCATTTGCGAAAGCTGGCTCTCAGTGCAACATGGTTTGCTGGAAGCGAGTGAGTTGGACAAAATTGAAACCTTTGTGCTGTCGGTGTTCGAGAAAGTGAGCTTTGTGTCGCTCGAAGCCGAGGTAATTGCCGAATTCGCAACGCAGGACAAGAAAAACGCGGGCGGCGTCATCAATTGCATTTTCTTGCAAGGCATTGGGTATGGCGTTTACAACCAGGCGGTTACGTTGACAGAGCTAGCCGAGTCGTTGCGCTATTACCACCGCCTGTGAGCCAAGCGCATATTACCCTAACTGCCGCCGGCACAGCGCTACGCGGCACCTTCCAACTGCCTGCTTCCAAAAGCGAGAGCAACCGCGCCCTTATTCTGCAAGCCCTGGCCGGTGGCGGCCAGTTGCGAAACCTGTCGGATGCCAACGATACCGTGCTGATGAGCAGCTTATTGGGCCAGACAAAAACCGCTGAGGTTTTCGATGCTGAAGATGCGGGCACCGTCATGCGGTTTCTTACGGCCTACCTGGCGCTGGCGGGCCGCCCCGTTATTCTCACTGGCACTGCCCGGATGCAGGAGCGCCCTATCGGGGTGCTAGTGGATGCTTTGCGCCAACTTGGTGCTCGCATTGAGTACGCTGAACACGAAGGTTTTCCGCCCCTGATTTTGCGCGGACGCACCCCGCAGCCCGCCCCCGAAGACGGTCAGCCTACCGAGCTTGTGGTGCGCGGCGACCTGAGCAGTCAGTACATTTCCGCCTTGCTTATGGTTGGCCCCACACTGGCCAACGGGCTGCGCCTGCGCCTCACTGGTAAAGTGAGTTCGCGGCCGTACATCCGCCTTACATTGAGCTTGATGCGCCATTTTGGTGCCGACTGCCGTGACCTTGGACAGTTTGTAGAAGTGCGCCCAAAAATTTACCAGCCAGCTGATTATATGATTGCGGCCGACTGGTCGGCCGCAAGCTACGCGTATGCGCTGGTAGCCTTGGCACCCGCTGGCTCCTGGCTGCTATTACCGGGCTTGCGGCGCTACTCGTGGCAGGGCGACCAGGCCATTGCGGGCATCATGGAAAAGCTGGGCGTGGCCACTGAATACCTGGCCGACGAAACCGTACGGCTAAGTAAAACCGCGGAAAGCGACGCTCTTCACCAGGATTTTACCGATTGCCCCGACCTGGCCCAAACGGTGGCCGTGGTTGCGGCCGCCCTGGGAGTGCCGGCTACCTTCACCGGCCTCGAAAGCCTGCGTATCAAGGAAACCGACCGCATTGCAGCACTGCAAACAGAACTGGCTAAGTTTGGCGCATCTTTCATTGAGGTTGGCAAAGGCCAGTTTCAACTCAGCAGCGAAGAATTCGCGGTAGTGGGCCAAACCGTGGCTACTTACCACGACCACCGCATGGCAATGGCATTTGCACCCCTGGCCTTGCGCGGCAAAATAACCATCGAAACGCCCGCTGTGGTGCGTAAGTCGTTCCCCACATTTTGGGATGAATTACAGAAAATAGGATTTGAAATTAGCGAAGGTGGTTGAAATAGTCGGCCGAGTAGCGCAAGCGACTGCCGTACCAGCTAAATAGTTCGCCGTCTATAATCTCAATTTGGGCCAGGGGGCATATTTTGCGCATCTCTGCCACGTTTTTTTCTTTGAAGGGGTAAGGCTCAGATGATAAAAAAATGCGTTGCGGTGCAGCAAAGGCAAGTTGTTCGGCCGTGATTTCAGGATAGCGCTCCAGATTTTCAAATACGTTGGTAAATCCTGCGCGACCTAGCATATCGTCAATAAATGTGCCTGTTGCTGCCACCATAAATGGCTTGCGCCAAATAAAATAAGCCGCAGTTTGGATTGGTTTGGTCCATGTCAGCGCAGCAAAGGATTGGAAAATCTCAGCTGCTAAACTTTCGGCTAATTGTTGGGTGCCGGTCAGTTGTCCTATCTGCCGTATCATTTGCAACGCATCGTCTAAGTTGCTGATGTCGCTTATCCAAACCGGAAACCGTAAGGCCAGCTGCTCAATTCCCTCTTTATAATTTTCCTCTTTATTCCCGATAATCAAATCAGGTTTGAGAGTGGCTATTTTCTCGAATTTAAAATCTTTAGTTCCACCAATAACCGAAGCTGTTTGCCGGGCCGCCGCCGGATAGATACAGAATTTAGTAACCCCCACAACTTGATTCCCCAGCCCTAAATCAAACAATAATTCGGTTTGAGAAGGTACCAAGGAAACTATCCGCAGTGCAGGTGCGATGGTATTGCCCGGAGCGATAGCGGATAAATCAGCGCGTAAAAGCATTAAAAGAAACGATAAGAAAGCAAAGCGGCCACCCAAATCGAGCAGCCGCAGAGCAAAACCAAACCAAGTCGAGAAATTCGTGTAATCAGCTAAATTCGACTAAATTCGTGATTAAGTGAAATACCGGAAGTCACGCCCATCTTCAATCCGCAACAGCGTTTCGTAGATGAGTTGGGTCACACTTTCCACATCGCTCTTGTGCACCGTTTCTACTGTAGTGTGCATATACTTGAGCGGTAATGAAATAAGTGCTGCCGCTACACCCGAGCCCGAGTAGGCGAAGGCATCAGTATCGGTGCCCGTTGCGCGGGTAGCAGCCGCCCGCTGAAACGGTATTTGATTATCCTCAGCAGTTTTGATGATTAAATCACGCAGGTTGTTTTGCACGGCTGGGCCATAAGTAATTACCGGGCCTTTGCCACAGGAAATATCGCCGGCTGTTTTTTTCTCGTACATCGGCGACTGGCTGTCGTGCGTCACATCGGTTACAATGGCCACGTCGGGATTAATACGGTGGGCTACCATCTCGGCGCCCCGCAGCCCTATTTCTTCCTGCACGGCATTCACAATGTAAAGGCCGTAGGGTAGCTTCTTGCCGTTCTCGTGCAGCATCCGTGCTACCTCGGCTATCATGAATCCACCCACGCGGTTATCCAGCGCCCGGCCTACGTAAAACTTGTCGTTAAGTACCGTAAACTCGTCCTCAAACGTGACCACCGAGCCGACGTGAATGCCCATTTCGGCCACCTCCTCGGCGCTGCTGGCACCGCAGTCTAAAAATACTGTTTCGATGGTCGGTGCCTTATCCAACTCAACCTTGCGAACGTGAATGGCAGGCCAGCCAAACACCGCTTTCACAATGCCTTTCGAGCCAAAGATATTGACTCGTTTGCTGGGCGCTACGAGCGGGTCGGAGCCACCGTTTTTGCGCAAGTACAAATACCCTTCTTTCGTGATGTAATTCACGAAATAGGAAATCTCGTCGGCGTGCGCTTCGATGACGACCTTATATTTCGCATCGGGATTAATTACGCCCACTACCGTACCGTAAGTATCGACAAAATATTCGTCGATATACGGTTTGATGTAGTTGAGCCACAGCTGCTGTCCCTCTTTTTCAAAGCCAGTAGGCGAGGGGTTATTGAGGTAGGTTTGGAGGAAGTCGAACGATTCGGGACGCATAGAATCAAGGATATTTTGCACAGAGTTTAGGGAGAGTAAAAAGGGTTTAGAAGAGTGGTGGTAAAAAGCTCTGTGAAACTCTTTTTACTCTCCCTAAAGTCTGTGTGAAACAATTTACAGCGGAATGTTGCCGTGCTTCTTACGCGGCATGGTGTCCACTTTATTTTCCAACATTTTGAACGCTCGGATTAATTTCTGACGAGTTTGCGAAGGCAAAATAACTTCGTCTACGAAGCCACGGTGGGCGGCGCGGTAGGGCGTGGCGAATTTGGATTGGTATTCATCCACTTTCTCCTGGAGCTTGGTTTCGGGATTTTCGGCGGCGGCAATTTCGCGCTTGAAAATGATTTCGGCCGCGCCTTTGGCGCCCATTACGGCAATTTCGGCCGTGGGCCAGGCGTAGTTCAAGTCAGCCCCGATGTGCTTGGAGTTCATTACATCATACGCGCCACCATAGGCTTTGCGGGTGATGACGGTAATGCGCGGCACTGTGGCTTCGCAGAAGGCGTAGAGCAACTTAGCCCCGTTGGTGATGATGCCGCGCCACTCCTGGTCGGTGCCGGGGAGGAAGCCGGGCACGTCTTCGAGCACCAGCAGCGGAATGTTGAAGGCATCGCAGAAGCGCACGAACCGGGCCGCTTTGGTGCTGGCGTTGATGTCGAGCACCCCGGCCAGAATGGCGGGCTGATTGCCCACGATGCCGATGCTGCGGCCCGCAAGCCGGGCAAAGCCCACCACAATATTTTCGGCAAAATTCTGGTGCACTTCCAGAAACGAGCCGCCGTCGATGAGGCCGTCGATTACCTCGCGGATGTCGTAGGGTTGGTTGGCGTTTTCGGGGATGAGCGTGTCGAGGGCCGGGCGGCTTTCGTCGCCCTGGGCTTCGTAGGGCTGATGGGGCGCAGTTTCTTCGCAGTTCTGGGGCATGTAGCTCAGCAGCTGCTTGAGGTGCTGAATGCAGGCCACTTCGTTGGCGCACGAAAAATGCGTGACGCCGCTTTTGGTGGAGTGCGTACTGGCCCCGCCCAGCTCCTCGCTCGTCACCTCCTCGTGGGTGACGGTTTTGACGACGTTAGGGCCGGTCACGAACATATAGCTCGTGTTTTCGACCATCAGGATAAAGTCCGTAATAGCCGGCGAGTACACCGCGCCGCCCGCGCACGGCCCCATGATGGCCGAGAGTTGCGGCACCACGCCCGACGCCTGCGTATTTTTATAAAAAATGTCGGCGTAGCCGCCCAGGCTCACCACGCCTTCCTGGATGCGCGCGCCGCCCGAGTCGTTGAGGCCGATGACGGGTGCCCCGTTTTTCATCGCCAAATCCATGATTTTGACGATTTTTTCGGCGTGGGTTTCGCTCAGCGAGCCGCCAAATACCGTAAAATCCTGCGAGAAAACGTACACTAGGCGGCCGTTCACGGTGCCGTAGCCCGTCACTACGCCGTCGCCGAGGTAGTATTCTTTATCGAGCCCAAAGTCCTTGGCGCGGTGCATGACGAATTTGCCGATTTCCTCAAACGAGCCTTCATCCAGGAATAAATCAAGGCGTTCGCGGGCGGTGAGCTTG
>JANXUO010000463.1 GCA_025356245.1 Hymenobacter sp. | reverse complement strand
GCGTACGCCAGAAGTGCATAACAGACTCTAGCCCCTATTTTTTGAAAAATGCATCAAAAAATAGGGTAGAGAATATGGCAACCCCCCGGTTGTGAATAGTTTGGATTTACGGTTTTGTTTCTGCTCTGGGGTGCCGACCGGTTGGGGCCAATGCTTCTGCTGCTACCCGGCCCGGTGGGTACTTACACGGCCACGGCTCGCACCCCCTGCGAAACCCGCACCGTCGCCTTGCGCGGTCGCCTTCGGGATTGCGCAAGCCGGCTCAATGTACCTAACATATTCATGTTCAACGACGATGGCCTGAACGATATGTTCCAAGTGCTGGCCCCGGTGCCGCGCCCGCTCCGCCTCCAAGTGTTCGACCGTTGAGGTCGGCAGGTATTCCACAGCGACAGCTACCAGCGGGAATGACCCGGTGAGCCGCGCCCACCTGCTGGAATTTATTACTATTTGCTCGTTGACGGCGATTACGGCCGCCGCTACCGGAGGTGGGTGGAAGTGGTATACTGAGTGGCAACGGCGGGCGGATATTCGTCTTTGCACGTTCTTGTTCCGACCGCCAAATTATTTTATTCGCAGCCGGTCGCCGCTGCCTCTCCGTAGCTGTACCCCAGCGCCACGGCCCGACGGAAAAAGCCGCAGGCGGCTGCGGCATCGCCGCTGCGCTGGGCCAGGCGGCCGAGCAGGAAGTACGTGGAGCCATCGGCGGGGCGGGCGGCCAGGGCCTGCTCGTAGGCGGTGCGGGCTTCGGCCCAGCGGCCGAGGCGGGCCAGGGCCAGCCCCTCAAGCTGCCGGGCGGGCCAGGGCGCGGGCCGGGCCCGGCGGGCCAGCTGGCTTAGGCCGTGGCGCAGGTCGGCCAGGGCATCCAGGGCGGCCTCAGGCGGGGCGGGGCGGGGGTAAAACAGCCGGAGGCCACCCCGCGCCAGCCAGGCAGCGGCCAGCGCCGAGTCCAAGGCTAGGGCTTGGGTGAGGTTGATGTCTGCCTGGGCCGAGTCGCCGAGCGCGGCTTCGCAGCGGCCGAGGCGGTAGTTGAGGTCGGCGGCTACGCGGCGGGGCTGGGTTTGGGCTTGCGTGAGGGCTTCGCGGTATTCGGTGCGGGCAGCGGCGTAGTTGTGGTCGATGTATTGGTCGAGCTCGGCCTGGCGGCGCAGGGCGGGCGCGTAGCCGGGCCGGAAGTGCAGCGTCGATTCAAAATACGAGTACGCCGTGGCCCAGCGGCCCTGGGTGTAGGCCCGCAGGCCATCGGCGTAATTGGAGGTGGCGGTTACGCGGTCCATGGTGGTTTTCACGGCCAACCCAAAGAGAAAAATGCCCGCCAGAATGGCCAGCACCAAGGCCCAGTCGCGGCGGGTGAAGCGGAGCTGGCGTTGCGGAATGGGGCGGTAATGGCGCTCGCGGGCTCCGGCGGGCGGGCGGGTGCGCAGCGGGCCAGTGGGCACGGGCGGCATCCCGTAGGCCGAGGGGCGGGCTTGGCGGGCGGTGGCGCGGCGCTGCTCGTCGGCGGCGCGGCGGGCGGTCTGGGCCAGCTTAAAATCGTAGTTGGCGCGGCGGTCGGGGTCGCTCAGCACGCCGTAAGCCACGGCCACGGCCTTAAACTGCTCTTCGTAGCGCGGGTCGCCGCCGTGCTTGTCCGGGTGGTACTGCACCGCCAAGCGGCGGTAGGCGCGCTTAATGTCGGCGGCCGGAGCCGAGGCCGAAACACCGAGAATTGAATAATGCGTTGGGGTCATGCAGGCGCGGGCCGGGGCCAGCGCCCCACTCCCCGAAGGTACCAGAGAGTAACGGAAATAGCGGGCCAAATGGGTTGCGCAGTGCTATTTTGCGGAAGAAATTCGGCCACTGCCGGCATATTTTCGTACACCCCTGCGCCACTGCCCGCCGTTGCGAGCCAGCGCCTTTCTTCCCGATTACCCCAATCTCCTCCTCATGGCTTTCGACGACTCTGACAAAACCCCGCGCCCCGACAGCAGCATGCTCAGCCACCTCAGCGGCTACCTCGACACCCGCATCGACCTCATCCGGCTGGAGTTGCAGGAAAAAGTGAGCGGCATTTTCGTCAGCACCCTGCACGGGGCATCGCTGGCCCTGCTGGGGTTGATGGTGCTGATTTTCGGCAGCATCTTCGCCGGTTTCGCGCTCAATGCGGCCCTCGATAGCCCATACTGGGGCTTCGGCGTTGTGGCGGGCGTTTATTTGCTGCTGCTCATTTTAGTGCTGGTGGGCGTCGATAAGTCGGCCTTCCAGGGTGTAGCCAACAAGGCACTGAAAGACACCATCTACAAGAGCGACAAACGCGCCTAGCCGTCGGCCGTCTCCTTATTTTTTACCCTGCCATTTGCATTTGCTATGTCTGACCTGAACAACCCTTTGTTTGACGACGAGAAAGAGTTTCTCGAACGCAAAAAGTTGGAGTACGAACGCGCCTTGGCGGCCGACGTCGAAAGCCTCAAGGAACAATCCCTCACCGTGGGCAAAATTGCGGCCGTGGGCGCCGGGGCCGTCACGGGCATCTGGCTGCTGAGCAAGCTGTTTGGCGGTCCCAAAAAACCAAGGGAGCGCAAGCCCGCCAGCAAGGCCAAAAAAGCCGGAAAGGCGAAAGGTGCCGCTGCCGACCCCGGCTTCTACCCCGCCGCCGAGTATTACACCGACGGCCTGGGCGTGCGCCACCGCGCCGTGGCCTACCACAAATCGGCGGCCCAGTCGGCCGCCGCTTTTCAGGAAGACGAGCGCCTCAACGGCTCTGACGAGCCCGAAGAAGGTTGTTTTCCGGCCCACGTCGACGACCGCGACCACGACCGCGCCGACGATGGCGGGTTCGGGGCCGGTTTTGGTACCGACGAAACTGGTGCCAACGAAACTAGTTCCGACCACTACCGCTACGACCCCGACCACCACGACCCCGACACCATTGGGGCCGAAGTGTTCGCCAGTGCTTACGCTGCGGCCAACACGCCGCACAGCCTGAAGGTGGGGGCCGAAAGCGCCAAAAAAGCGGGCGTTCAGCCAGCCCAATCCCCGCGCCTGGGTGAGCCGGCTAAAAAACCTGCCGTTACTACCGAAAACGACCCTTTTGCCGAAGCACCTGTGCACGAAACACCTGCACACGATAAGGTAGGGCGCGAAGGCGGCAATCAGATGCCGGGTCTGGCCAACTTCGCAGTCAATTCTATTGCTTCCCGTTCGGCAGCGGCCCGCAGCTTGGTGGGCGTGGCCCTGAACAACTTTTTGCAGTCGGAAACCGGCCGGGTGCTGCTGGCGCAAGCCGGGGCCGTGGCCCTGGCGGCCGTCACCAAGCAGTTGAGTAAGGTATTCCCGAAGGCGTCGGCCACCGTTGAAGCTCCCCACGCAGGCATTCCGGCCGCCACAATCGGCAAAAATGCCGACCTTGCGGCCGCGTCGGCGGTTGCCCTTTCCGAAACTGCCGCGCGCCACCCCGAAACCGCTGCCTCTTCGGATGACTCGCTTACCCCGTCCCAGCCGCTTGCTTGACACGCTGACGGCCCTGCGGCTCGCTGGCCGCAAGGCCCTCGCCGTGTTGCTCGACCCCGACGACCTTACCGAAGCCGGGCTGTTGCATTTGCTTGACCTTACGAAGCGCCACCCCGTCGATTTTTTCTTCGTGGGTGGCAGCCTCGTTTTGGGGCAGCAGCAGGCCGCGCTCATCACCCTGCTCAAGGCGCATTCGGCGGTGCCGGTGCTGCTATTCCCGAGCCACGCCCTGCACCTCGACGGACCCGCCGATGGCCTGTTGCTGCTCTCGCTCATCTCGGGCCGCAACCCCGATTTTCTTATTGGGCAGCACGTGGTGGCCGCCCCGCGCCTGCACGCCAGCGGCCTCGAACTGCTGCCCACCGGCTATATGCTCGTCGATAGTGGCCGCCCCACCACGGCCAGTTACATGAGCGGCACCATGCCGCTGCCCGCCAACAAGCCCGGCATTGCCGCCTGCACTGCCCTGGCCGGCGAGCAGCTGGGCCTGCGCCTCACCTACCTCGACGGCGGCTCGGGGGCGCTCCATCCGGTGCCTGCGCCGCTCATCGCCGCCGTGCGGGCGGCCGTCGAAACGCCCCTCATCGTGGGCGGCGGCCTTAACACCGGCGAAAAAATCTACACCGCCCTTTGCGCCGGGGCCGATGTGGTAGTGGTAGGCAACAAAATTGAGGAAACCCCCGAGTTTCTGGCCGAGGCCGTGGCGGCGGTACGCGGAGTTTTAGTTTGATTAACAGGCGATAAAACTCCCCTCCCGCCAGGGAGGGGATGTTGCGGCGCAGCCGCAACGGGGGAGGGATGGCGTATGTGAAATATTGAATGTTGAGTGTGACGTTTTAACCTCGTCGCACAGTGGTTTGCGAAATCGTAGAGACGCGACCCTTCGCGTCTCCTGGCGTTGAAATGGCCGCTTGCGCGAGGAGACGCGAAGGGTCGCGTCTCTACGACCGCCTGGTTTTTTGCATTTCACTTCGCAACGAGCATAATATTTTGAAGGCTAACGGTTTTAGCCCAACATTCAACATTCAACCCTCAGCATTCAATATTTCTCACGCGGGGCGCTCAATTCCCAGAAATACCTCCAACTGTCGCGCCCGCGCCTGCTCCCGCGCCAGCGCCTCATAGGCAGCCAATAGGCGGCGGCGCAGGGCGGCCACCACGTCGAGGGCTTCGGCCGAGAGGCCCAACTCGTGGTGCAGCCGGACCAAGGGCGGCAATTCATCGGGTTCGGGTACTTGTACTACTTCGGGGCCTTCGGCGGGGTCCAATAGCCCCGCTTCCAACCAAGTGCGAATATCGGCGGGGCTCAGGCCGTAACGGGCTGTTACCTCGTGGTAGGTGAGAATGAGCATGGCAGTGGCAGGCTGGGGTTGTGGCTTTTTTTTGTTGGAACGCGAAACTGGTCGTGCGGCGCAGTGGTCAACGGGGCGGCGCTTTATTGCCGCAAAGCGGCCAGTTGTTGCAGCAGGTCGCGTTCTTGGTCGGTCAGGTTTTGAGGTAGCTGCACCGAGAGCCGCAGGTATAAGTCGCCAAACTCGTCGGGGCGGCCGTACACCGGAAAGCCCTTGCCGCGCAGGCGCAGGCGGGTGCCGTTAGAAGTTTCGGGCTTGATGGTGATTTTGACCGGGCCGCCGATTGTTTCCACCGTCTGCTGCCCGCCGAGCAAAGCCGTGTACAGCGCTACGGGCACGTCCTGGGTCAGGTCGTGGCCCGAAAGGGCGTAGCGGGCGTCGGGTGCCAGGCGCAAGGTGATAAGCAACGCCCCGCTGGGGCCGCCGTTGCGGCCGGGGCCCCCTTGGTCGCGTAGCCGAATGGTTTGTCCATCTACCACGCCGGGCTTAATGTTGAGGCGTAAGCTCTTGCCATTCACCGTAATGGTACGCAGGCCGCCGGTGTAGGCTTCGGCCAGGCTAAGCTCTAATTCGGCGCTGTAGTCCTGGCCCGCGCCGGGGCGGGTGCTACGCCCACCGCCCCCACTGTTGCCAAAAATGGAGCCGAAGAAGTCGGAAAAATCGGCCCCCTCGCCGCCAAAGCCGCCAGAACCGCCACCGCCATCGCCGCCGGCCTTGGCGTACTGACTCCAGTCGAAGCCCGCGCCGGGCTGGGCGCTGCCACTGCGGCCCGCCCCGGCCTGCTCGTAGCGCCGCCAGTCGGCCCCAAGCTGGTCGTATTTTTTGCGTTTTTCGGGGTCGCTCAGTACCTCGTGGGCCTCGTTGGCCTCCTTAAACTTTTGCTCGGCGGCCGGATTGTTGGGGTTCACATCGGGGTGATGGGCACGGGCGAGTTTGCGGTAGGCTTTTTTGATTTGCTCGGGCGTGGCCTTTTTGTCGAGGCCCAGCGTTTTATAATAATCGTGGTATTCCATGGCAGTAGCGTTGGGCAGTGTACGCAAAGAAACCAGAAAATGGCGCGTCATGGGGGACTGACCACTATAGTTCAGCGCTTTTTTTGCTCATTCCAACGGGCGTGAGCCGTTGGGCACCGAATTTGGCCCCTGTTTTGATATTACCCCCGCGTTAACGCCTGCAAAAGTGTTTAATTTTGCGGTAAGATACCTCCTCTACCTAACTTTCCCACCCCCTCTAAGTCATGAAATTATCGTTCCACGGCCTCTTCCTTGTTGCGCTGCTTGGCAGTTTTAGCGTACAGGCCCAAACCAAGATAGCCCCCAAAGGCCGCGTGCAGCCCAAGCCCCGCATGGGCATGGGTAACCCCGGCGCCGCCGTGAAGGACGGCCTCACCCTGAAAGCGGGCCGCGTGGTGCTCACCGAGTTGGGCGTCACTAATCCCCTCACCGCCGACAAAAAGCTGGTGAATGGCACCACCATCAGCACCACCGGTCTGGTGACCTCGCCCTCGGGCACCACCGTCCAGATGCTGGAAGGCGACATGGTGTCGCTCTCGGGCCGTGTTACGTCGCACATTAGCATTGTGGAGGCTGACAGCCTGCTCAAAATCAAGCAGTTTGATTTGAAGTATCCCGGCAAGCGCAAGAAAATGGAAGAGGCCCGCCTCGAAAAAGAGAAAGCGAAAATGAAGCGCGACGAGGAGAAGCTCAAAGCCATCAAAGAAAAAGAAAAAGAGCGGGCCAAGCGCAAGTAATTCGAAATTCGCTCGTTACCCATTCGGGGCAGCTCCGCTAGTGGCCGGGCTGCCCCGTTTTGTTGGAGTCGTTTTTAAAGTTGGGCCAGCGCTGTATTTCCTGGCAAATCCTCGAGCCAGAACCCGAAAAGCCAGAAACCTGCCTCCGCCCCCGACCTGTGGGCGGCGTATCTTTGCCAGCTACTTCTTTTTCCAGCAATTAAATGGAAAGCAAACGCCAACAAAAAATGGCCAGCCTGCTCCAGCAGGAGTTGGCCGCCGTGCTACAACGCGACCTGCCCCACCTGTTTGGTGGTGGGCTAGCCCCCGGCATCAGCGCTGTAAACGTGACGCCCGACCTGGGCCAAGCGCGGGTGTACCTCAGCCTGCTGCTGGGCAACGATGCCGAAAACCGGCTTGCCGCGGTGTTCGACAACGCCAAGGAAATACGACTGGCCCTGGCCAAGCGCATCCGTAAAACGGCCCGCGTGGTGCCCGAACTACTGTTTTTTCACGATGACTCGGCCGCCTACGCCACGCACATGGACGGCATTTTGAGCCAGCTGCACATTCCGCCGGCCCCGACCGAAACACCGACCGCCGCCGACGAACCCGCCCGCCCGCGCTTATTCAAGGAGTAAATTGGCAAATGAAGAAATGAGTGCTTGCTCATAAGCGGTTCAGGGACTTAGGGAATTAGTCGGCTGTCCCACTCATTTGTTAACTCGACTACTTACTCCTTTCATAACTCACCAAATCACTGCCCCACCGTTGTACTACGACCCGATTAAGAAAACCTTGGGTGAGGTATTCAACCGCACGCCTTGGCTGCGGCGGCTTTTTTACCATCTGCTCGACTTATTGCTGCTCCGCACTTGGCATGTACACCGCGAGCTGCGGCAGTGGGCCAAGGGCCGTGCCGGGCAGCCACAAACCATCCTGGATGCGGGCTCCGGCTACGGGCAATATACTTACTGGCTCAGTGGTTTAAGTGCCGATTGGAATATTCTGGCCGTGGATGTGAAGGAAGAACAGGTAGCAGATTCTAACGCTTTTTTTCGCGAAATTGGCCGCCGCAACGTGCAGTTTGCCGTGCAGGACCTGGTGCTCTACCAAGAGCCCGACGCCTTCGACCTCGCGCTGGCGGTTGATGTGATGGAGCACATTCTGGAAGATGTGGAAGTGTTTCGCAACATTCACGCCTCGCTGAAAGATGGCGGTATGCTGCTCATTTCCACGCCCTCCGACCAAGGTGGTTCCGATGTGCACGACGGCGACGAAACCTCGTTTATCGAGGAGCACGTGCGCGATGGTTACAATATTCACGAAATTCAGCAAAAGCTGCGCACCGCGGGCTTCGAGCGCATTGAGGCCCGTTACAGCTACGGCGAGACCGGGCAAATTTCGTGGCGGCTGAGCATGAAATACCCGATTTTGATGCTTGGGCAGTCGCGGCTGTTTTTTGTGCTGCTGCCGTTTTATTATGCGCTTACCTTTCCCCTCTGCCTGTTGCTTAATTGGTTGGACGCACGCACTACGCATGATTCGGGGACTGGATTAATCGTAAAAGCCTGGAAATAGACCGCAGATTCGAACGGATTTAACGGATACGCCGCTGGCGCGGCTGGCTACGCGGGGATGAGAGTTTTTTTGGTGTTTGTTTTTTGGGGTGATGATGGAGATAGTGTTTTCGGATTGGGCTGATTTTGAGGCTGATGCCGGCAATCTTTCTGATTTGCCGGGTTTGCTGAGTGCTGAGGGGGCGGGCAGCAGTGGCTACTTGGCGACTGGGGAGCCGCAGGCGCGTTACGGGGTTGATTTGACAATTTATAACCCGTTTACGCACCGCATTATCGGCTGCGCGATACAGGTGCATTCATTGCTGGGCTGTGGTTTTCCAGAAGTGGTGTACCAGCGGGCACTGGCCATTGAACTACAACGTGCGGGCGTAGTAGCGCAACGCGAAATCGAAACGCCCATTTTTTACCGCAACGAACACGTCGGCACCCGCCGCGTCGATTTTATGGCCGCCGGCCCCAGCCCCGAGCAATCCATCCTCGTTGAGCTAAAAGCCACCACTGCCCTTACCGACGCCCACCAGGCCCAAATCGTCAATTACCTCGAAGCCCACCGCCTCCACGTCGGGCTGCTCCTCAACTTCGGCACTACCAGCCTCCAGCACCGCCGCTTCATCAAAACCAACTTCGCCACCTAAAAACCCCTACTTTCGTCCCCACCGTCAGCCCCGCAGCGCCCCGCATAGCCAGCCGCGCCAGCGGCGTATCCGTTAAATCCGTTAAATCCGTTCGAATCTGCGGTGAATGTACCCCTCATCATTGCCCGGCGCTACTTCCGCTCGAAGAATAAGCGCAACATCATTACCATCATCTCCAACATTTCGATGGTGGGTGTGGCGGTGGGCACCATGGCGCTGATTATTGTGCTGTCCGTTTTCAACGGGCTCGAGGATTTGGTGCGTACGCTCTACGGCAAATCTGACCCCAATCTGGTTATTTCGGCCACTAAAGGTAAGGCGTTTCCCGTTGATGCGGTATTGCTCAAGCGTTTGCAGGCTACGCCCGGCGTGGCGCTGCTCACCGAAGTCATCGAAGACAATGCGCTGCTGCAATACCACGACCGGCAAATGGTGGTAAAAATGCGCGGCATTTCAGATAACTATTTCGGACACAGCAACCTCGACGCCAGCATCCGGGAGGGCGACCACCGCCTGCGCCGCGACTCGCTGGAGTATGCTCTCATCGGGGCCGGGGTGCAGCACGAGCTCAGCATCACCCTCGACAACCGCCTGGCTCCGCTGCGGATGCTGTATCCGCGCAACACCGGTCGCAAAACGCTCAGTCTCAACCCCGATAAGGCCTTTAATCAGCAAGACATCCTGGCTGGCGGTGTGTTCCTCATCGAACAGCACATGGACGACAGCTATATGTTTGTGCCCCTGGAGTTTGCCAAGCGCCTGCTGGGCTATGGCAACCGCCGCACGGCCCTGTTTGTGCGCGTAGGCGAGAGCTTTGCCGTGGGCGATGTGAAGGAAGTCCTGCGCGATGCGTTGGGTCCTAACTTTAAAGTGCTGGACTCCGACGAGCAGCACGTGAGCTTGCTGAAGGCCATTAAAGTAGAGAAGCTGTTTGTGTTCATCACCTTCGCGTTTATTCTGCTTATTGCCTCGCTCAACATCTTCTTTTCGCTGTCGATGTTGGTGATTGACAAGAAGAAAGACATTGCCGTGCTGCTGGCAATGGGGGCCACCGAAACCACGGTCCGGCGCACCTTTTTGTATGTTGGGTCCATTGTGGCGCTGGTGGGTGCCAGCACCGGCCTGGTGCTGGGCGTCACGATTTGCTGGATTCAGCAAACCTTCCACGTAGTGAGTATGGGCATGGCCACCAGCGTAGTAGACTCGTACCCGGTAAAAATGCAGGCGTCCGACATTGCGTTCATCTGCGTAGCCATCGTGTTGATTACGTTGGCGGTAAGCATTCGTCCGGCCTTGAATGCGGGCAAGTTGGAAATTCGGGATAACCTATAATTACTGGGTGCGCTGTGCGGCCTGATGGGCAAATTGGGGGCGTAAATTAATCGTGCAGTAATTTAATTAGTGCAAATAGTGCAAAAAATACGAAGTTTCGGCTTCGTGCCGCCGCGCATTAGCGGGCCGGGCCTTAACTTGCGCCGCTACGTGCCCGGCCATGAAGGTTTCTACTACCGAACCGTTTCAGATTGTTTACTCGCTCTTCGAACACGAGTTTCTGGGGCATTTATTTGCGGCTTTCGTGGTGCAGCTCAACGCCAAGGGGCAGCTCACGCTGCAACACCAAACGCTGTCGGGCAAAAACGTGCACGAGTTTGATGGCGGGCTCGAAGCCATTGATTTTGAGTTGGTAGAGCTGTGCGACCAGATGCAGCAGGAGGCCGTCATCAAGGAATTCTGGCCGCGTAAGGTTACGACGGCCGATTTTTTCCTCAAGACTTACCACCCTGAAAAAGGCGATAAGCCCTTGCAGGAGGCCATGGCGCGGCACGTGCAGGTGCGCATGGCGGCCGTGTTGGCGCGGCTGGGCGGGCGGCGCATCTTTATCATGGGGCGTGATGGCGAACCTACCTGGCACGAAATAGCCCTGGCTCCGCAACCGGCCTCCATCCTGTTCCATTTTCGGCGAAACGACGACGGTACCCACTACTTTCCGACTATTCAGTATCAAAATCAACGGCTTGATTTTCAATATAAAGATACCATGCTGGTGTGCCTGCAACCGGCCTGGCTGTTGCTTGGCGACGTGCTATATAGCTTCCGCAACGAAGTGGACGGGCGCAAGATTTTGCCGTTTCTGAAGAAGAAATTTATTGTGGTGCCGCGGCAGGTGGAGGAGAGTTACTTCCAAAAGTTTGTGGCTCCGCTGATGGAGTCGTTCGAGGTGCATGCGCGCGGGTTCGATATTCGGTCGGAGCGGTACCTGGCGCGGCCCTGGCTTACGTTTACCGACGCCGTGCCCGTGCCCACGGCCGCCGAAGTGCCATTGCGGCCCCTGGGGCCGCCGCGCCGGGGCCGGGTGCCGCTGCCCAAGCCCGTAGCCGCGGTTGGCTTGGCCGGCGAGGAACTGATTTACTTCGACTTGAGCTTTCGCTACGGGCCGCACGCCGTGCCCTTGGGCGCAGAGAAACCCGTGAGCGTGCGTCTAGAAAAAACGCCCGACAGCTACGTGTTTCACCGGCTGCTGCGCAACTCGGCCGAAGAGGCCGCTGCCGTAGAGGCGTTGCGCGGGCGCGGGCTGGCTGTGGCTCAAGGCCGGGCGACGATGCCTAAGTCGTTGGCGTTTGCGTGGTTGGCGGCCAATTCGACGGATTTGCAGGAACTGGGCTATACCATCGAGAGCGCGGCCTCGGCGGGGCAGCGCTACTTTGTGGGAGCCGTGCGGGCCGAGGTGGGCATTGTGGAAGCCGGCGATTGGTTTGATGTGCGCGGCACCGTGTACTTCGGCGATTTTGCGGTGCCCTTTGTGCGCCTGCGGGGCCATATTTTGCAGCGCCGCCGCGAGTTTCGGCTGCCCGATGGCCAGGTTGCCATCATCCCCGAAGCCTGGTTTGTCGATTACCTCGAGCTGTTTGCCTTCGCCGAAGAACACGCCGACGGCCTGGGCCTGCGCCGCCACCACCTGGCCCTGGTGGCCGATTTGCAAAGCGCGGAGCTGGCCACCGTCAAGATGACCCGCAAGCTGGCCAGGCTCCGCGACTTCGCCGAAGTAGAGGACCAGGACCTGCCCGTGGGGTTCAGGGGCGAGCTGCGGCCTTACCAGAAAGCCGGTTACAATTGGCTGCGTTTTGTGCAGGACTACCAGTTTGGCGGCTGTCTGGCCGACGATATGGGGCTGGGCAAGACAATTCAAACGCTGGCTATGCTGCAACAGCGCCACGAAAGTGGCGCCGCCAAAGGTGCGGCCTCGTTGTTGGTGCTGCCTACCTCGCTGGTATATAATTGGTTGAACGAAGCCCGCAAATTCACGCCCACCATGCGGGTGTTGGCTTACACCGGTTCGTTTCGGAGCAAGAACGTAGCCCAGTTTGCGGGGTATGACCTCATCATTACCAGCTACGGCATTGCCCGGCTCGACACCGACCTGCTGGCCGCCTACCGCTTCGACTACGTGATTTTGGACGAGTCGCAGGCCATTAAAAACCCGGGCTCGACTACCTCACAGGCCGTGCGGCAGCTGCGCTCGAAGTTTCGGCTGATTTTGACCGGCACGCCCGTCGAAAATAGCACGATGGATTTGTGGTCGCAGATGTCGTTCATCAACCCCGGCCTACTGGGCACGCAGGCGTTTTTTCGCAAGGAATTTCTCAAGCCCATCGAGAAACACCAGGACGAAGGCCGCACCCGCCGCCTGCACGCGCTCATCAAACCCTTTATTTTGCGGCGCCACAAAGCCCAGGTGGCCAAAGAGCTGCCTGCCAAAAGCGAGCAGTTGGTGTACTGCGCCATGACCGAGGAGCAGGCCCAGGCCTACGAGGAAGCCAAGAGCTATTACCGCAATAAAATTCTGCACAACCTGGGCGAACACGGGGCGGCCAATACCCAGTTTGTGCTGCTGCAAGGGCTGACGCGCCTACGCCAATTGGCCAATCACCCCCGGCTGGTGGACGGGGAATACGCCCACGAGTCGGGTAAGCTGCGCGAGGTGCTGCGGATGCTGCGCAACGTAGTCGCTGAAGGGCACAAGGTATTGGTGTTTAGTCAATTTGTGCAGCACCTGGCCCTGGTGCGGGCTGCGCTCGACGAGCGGCAGCTGCCCTACGCCTACCTCGACGGGGCCACCCGCGACCGCGCCGCTGAAGTAGCCCGCTTCCAGGAAACCGAGGCGCTGCAAATCTTCCTCATCAGCCTCAAGGCCGGTGGCGTGGGCCTCAACCTGACGGCCGCCGACTACGTGTTCATCCTCGACCCGTGGTGGAACCCGGCCGTGGAAGCCCAGGCCGTGGACCGCGCCCACCGCATTGGCCAGCAGCGCCCGGTGTTTGTCTATAAATTCTTGAGTCACAACACCGTAGAGGAGAAAATTCTGGCCCTGCAACAGCGCAAGCTGGCCCTCGTCGGCGACCTCATCAGCACCGACGAGACGGTGGTGAAGCATCTCACCCGAGCTGATATTGAGGAATTGCTAGGATAGGCCAAAACTACTGATTGCTACGCTGCTATGCCGGTTGCCAGCTTGATGCTGGCCGAGTTGATGCAGAGCCGCAGCCCGCCGGGCGCGGGGCCGTCGGGGAAGACGTGGCCCTGGTGGGCATCGCAGACGTTGCAGAGGACCTCGACGCGGGTCATGCCGTAGCTGGTGTCTTTCTTGTAGCGGATGGCGCTTTCGTCCACGGGTTGGGTGAAGCTGGGCCAGCCCGTGCCCGACTCGAACTTGGTGCGCGAGTCGTAGAGCGGGGTGCCGCAGCACACGCAGGCGTAGAGGCCCGCCTCGTGGGCCTCGCAGTACTCGCCAGTGAAGGCGCGCTCGGTGCCGTGCTCGCGGGTGACGTGGTACTGCTCCGAGGTGAGCTGGGCCTGCCACTCGGCGGGTGTTTTCTCGACGCGGCGCGGCGCGGGCAAAGGGTGGTTGGCAAGGCGGAGGACGTCGTTCCAGGTTTGCATGGGGAGGGAGTAGGTTGCTGATGGATGATACCAACGCGGAAGCAGGCCGATTGGTTAATCGGGCCAGCGTTTTTGATTGGGCGGTTGCGGGGTGGTTTCAGGACGAAATGCAACCAGAATCAAGAAACGAGCAGATGGCCAACGAAACGCCAAAACCGCTTGTGTAGCAACGATTGGAGCAGTAGCCAGCTAGCCAAGCCTGGCAGTCCATTCGCGGAGCAGGGCCAGGCCGGCGGGCCAGTCGCCGTGGCCGCTGGCGGCGTTGATGTGGCCGGCGGGGCCGATGTTGACGAGCGTACTGCCCCAGGCGTTGGCAAACGCTTGGGCGCGCTCAAATGTCACCCACTCGTCGGTGGTGCTGGCCACCAGCAGGCTGGCAAAGGGCAGGCGTTGCGTCGGCATTGGGCCAAACCCAGTGGTTGGAAAAGCGGCGTAGTGCGCAGTTTCAACATCGCTGGGAGCTACCAAGAAAGCCCCTTTGATGCGGTGGCCGTGGGCGTTGGCCCAGTGGGCAATGGTGACGCACCCCAGGCTGTGCCCTACCAGCACCACATCGGCCAGCGCCTTGTCAGCCAGTGCCGCCTCCACCGTGGCTACCCAATCGGCGCAATGCGGCGCATCCCACTGCTGCTGCAGGATGCGGGTGAAGGCCGGGTTTTCGCGCTCGAAATAGGATTGCCAATGAGCCGGGCCGGAGTTGCCCAAACCGGGCACGATGAAGACACGGGTTGTTCTTTGCATGACCAAAAGTAGCTCGCTCATCGTTTTATCACCCATGAAAATCCTCGCCGCTGCCCAAATCCACCTGCTTGACCAGGCCACCATCACCGAGCAAAACCTTAGCTCGCTGGAGTTGATGAACCGCGCCGCTGGCGAGTTGGCGCGGTGGTTTTACGCCCACTTTGGCCCGCCCGACGCGCCCGATGTGCTGCTGCTTTGCGGCCCCGGCAACAACGGCGGCGACGGCCTGGCCCTGGCCCGGCTGCTGCACCAGGCGGGCTACGCCGTGCGCGTGGCTTGCCTGCCCGCCGCCCGCGCCTCGGCTGACTGCCAGGCCCAGCGCGCCGCCCTGCCGCCCGCCGTGCCCGTGGCCGACCTCGACCCCGCCCACTTGCCCCACCTGACGGCCCAAACGCTGGTGGTAGACGCGCTTTTCGGCACCGGCCTCAGCCGCCCGCTGGCTGGGCTGGCGGCGGCAGCAGTGGCTCACCTTAACGCCGCAGCCGTCTGCGTGGTGGCCATCGACGTGCCTAGCGGCCTTTTTGCCGACGCCTCCCAGCCTGTCAACAGTATCGTGGTTTGCGCGGCCCACACCGTGGGCTTCGGGCCACCCAAGCTGGCCTACCTGCTGCCGCAAAACGCCGATTTTGTGGGCGACTGGCACACCCTGGATATTGGCCTGAGCGGAGCATTCATCGCCCAAGGGGCTACGCCCTGGCACTTTACCGACGCGGCGGCCGTGGCGGGCAGCCTGCCCCGGCGGCCTAAGTTCAGCCACAAGGGCACGTTTGGGCACGGGCTGCTGCTGGCCGGGCAAAAGGGGCAGGTGGGGGCGGCCGTGCTGGCGGCGGGCGCGGCCCTGCACGGCGGCATCGGCCTGCTCACGGTGCGGGTGCCGGCCGTGGGCTATGCCATCGTGCAAACCGCCGTGCCCGAAGCCCTGTGCCTGCCCGACCCGCAGCCCGACCACCTCAGCACGCTGCCCGACCTGGCCCCGTACCGCGCCGTGGCCATTGGCCCCGGCCTGGGGCAGGCGCCCGCCAGCCGGGCGCTGTTGCAAGCCCTGCTCGAAACGGCGGGCGAGCGGGCACTCATCCTCGATGCCGACGCCCTGAACCTGCTGGGCGCGCACCGCGAATTGCTGGCCCTGCTGCCCGAAAATACCATTCTCACGCCCCACCCCAGGGAGTTTGAGCGCCTCACCGAGCCCGCCCGCGACGATTACCACCGCCTGGCCCTGCTGCGCGACTTTGCCCGCCGCCACCGCTGCTACGTGGTGCTGAAGGGTGCTCACTCGGCCCTTGCCACCCCAGAAGGTGCCGTGCATTTCAACGCCAGCGGCAACCCCGGCCTGGCCACCGGCGGCAGCGGCGACACCCTCACCGGCGTGCTGCTGGCCCTGCGCTGCGACCAGCGCCTGACGGCCTTCGCCGCCGCCCGCCTCGCGGTGTTCGCCCACGGCTACGCCGCCGAGTTGGCGGCCGCCGCTACGTCCGAGATTGGCCTGCGGCCCACGGAGGTGCAACGGTTCATCGGGCGGGCGCTGGAGATTATTCAACCATTGTCAGTTGGCTCTTGGTAAGTCATTGCCGTTACGCTGCGGGCAGTCAAACTCCCCATTCTGGAGGGAGGGGAGTTTGACCGCCCGGCTTTGCTTACTCAGAAAAAGCCCTGTACCCCGAGCGTTGGTTTTCGCGTAAGTGGCGAACCGCCTCATTCCGGCGGGTTTCCCAACGATGAACTTACCTGCTATTCTCCGCCGCGTCGGGCTGCTGGCGCTGCTGCCCGCCGCTGCCGTGGCCCAGGACGTGCCGCGCACCTACCCGCCGGCGGCCCCTTCGGCCCGCGACTCGGCCACCAACGCGCCCCAGATGCGCGACAAACAGCAGTTTGCCAACCAGTCGGTGCTGGGCATGGGGCCGAGCAAGGGGCTCATTGTGCGCTACGAGCGCCTGCCGTTCGAATTCAAAATCCGCAGTACCGGCACCAGCGGGGTGCCCGACTACGTAACGCAGGTCAAGAAAAACGCCAACCTCTCGGTCAAGCTCTACGCCCCGCTGCTCAACCACCCGCACCTGAAGCTGATTCTGGGCCTCAACTACGACCGCCAGGAGTTTCAATTCGAGGAAAAGTCGGCCATCGACCAGTACGGCCTCTACCAAAACATTGAAAACAAAGGGCTGAGCATCATCGGCACGCAGCTGGCCATTATCCGGCCCGTTGATGACGTGCACTGGTACTTATTCCGCACCAAGGGCGAGCTCAACGGCGACTACAACTCCGACGATTTGTCGGTAAAAAACTACCTCAAAGTGACGTCGGAGCTGATTTACGGCTGGAAGCGCAGCCCCACCTTTGCCTGGGGCATTGGGGTGCAGCTGGGCTACAACCTGGGCCGCCAGAGCCTCTACCCGGTGCTGGTGTACAACCGCACCTTCAACGAGCGCTGGGGCATCGAGGCGCTGGCCCCGGCGCGGGTGCTGCTGCGGCGCAATCTTTCGCCCCGCGCCCTGCTCTTTGGCGGCTACGAGCTGGCCAGCGCCAACTACAACCTTCACCTGCGGGCCCCCTTCGCCACCGAAAACAACCCCAGAGTCACGTCGTTAGAGCTGCGCCAGATTGACGTCAAGTTCCGCCTGCGCCTCGAACACGAGCTGCTGCCCTTTCTCTGGACGGGCATCGAAACCGGCTACCGCTACAACTACCAATTCAACGCCTTCGACCGCAGCAACAACACCCGCGACCGCATCATCAACTCGCAGTACAACGGCTCGCCCTACGTCAGCCTCGACCTGTTTTTGGTGCCGCCCCGCCACCTGCTGGAGCGGGCTGGCGTGCGGCGGTAATACCGGGATGGGCGCCGCCGTTGCGCCGGCGCCGCCCATCCCAATATTTCAAATGCCTAGGTTATACACCGCCTTCAGGTACACAAAAGTCCCGTTGAAACCCATTTGCACCGGCGCGTAAGGGTACACGTCGCGGTTGGCGGGGAAGGGCGAAGCCACACCGTAGCGGTTTTTGATGTACTGCTCGAAGGCGGCACGGGTGCCGAAACTGCCCGGCGCGGTGCCGTTGGAGGCCGCTTCGTCGATGGTGTTGGGCTTGACGTTGAACAGGTTTTGGGCACCCAGCGTCAGGCTCAGGCCGCGGGTGGCCTGGAAGCTCACCAGCAGGTCGGTGGTGAGGCGGGGGTCAAATTTCAGCAGGTAGTTGCCTTGGTCGTACGCTTGCAGGCGGCCCGAGGCGGCCCGGATGGAATCAGGCGCCGCTACGTCCTGGTAGCTCACAGCACCAAAGTAAGTGTTGCGCAGCGTCAGGCCCACTTTGCCCTGCGTATAGCTCAGGCTGAGCAGGATTTTGCTGGCCGGGCTGCCCGTGGTGATGAGCGAAAGCTGGCGCTGTCCGATGTAGTCGGTACTCGGGTTATCGTCGTTTTGCAGGTACCGAAAGGCGGGCGGGGTGTTGGTTTTCAGGGTGTCGGTGCGGGTAAAGTTGGCCGCGGCACTCAGCCCCAGCTGCCCCCGGCCCAGGGCATGACGGTAGTTGGCCACCACGTCGAGGCCCACCGTGCGGGTATCAAGGTCGTTGGTAAAAAACTGGGCCTGGGTGACGCGGGCGCTCGTGAAGGCATCGCCGATGTTGGCGTTGCGGTTGGCGTTGGAGCTCAGCAGGCCCGAGAGCGTGATGCGGTTTTTAATTTCAATCCAGTAGCCGTCCACGCTCAAGGAGAGGGCCGGGGCGGGCGTCACCACGAAGCCGGCGCTGTAGCTGCGCGACTTTTCGGGGGTCAGCGAGTTGATGCCAAGGGCCTTGGTGATGTCGTTCTGGTAGTTGAAAAGGCCGGAAAACGAGACGCCCGCCACGCCCGGCTGCTGGGTGATTTGCCGGTAAAACACCTGTTGCAGCGACGGCGCCCGGAAGCCCGTGTTGGTAGCCGCCCGCACGGCCAAAAACTTCGCCACCTGGTACCGGGTCGTGAACTTGTAAATGGCGTTGTCGATGGCGGTTTGGCCAAAGTTGGAGTAGTTTTCGTAGCGCACGGCTCCGCTCACGACCCAGCGCTTGGTGACGTCGGCTTCCACGTCCAGAAACACGCCCAGGTTGCGGCGGTTGGCCACCGCGCTCGTCACCTTCGAGGCATCGCCGAAGCCGCTGAACCCTTGGGCACCCTGGGCCCCGGCGTAGTTGTCGTCGTACTTGGCTTCGGCCCGCTCGTCGCCGTTGCGGATGGCGTAGCGTTCGGTCCGAAACTCCGCGCCCACGGCCACGTTGGTACCGGCCAGCACTTTGTCAAACAGCCGGCTGGCCGTGGCGTTGCTTACGTTCTGAAAGTACGAGAACCCCCCCGCATCGGCAAAGCCGGTGGGCGAGTCCTTCCCCAGCGACGCATTGAGCGTGTTCGACACGCCGTAGTTCATGTAGTTGTAGCCGCTGGTGTTGCTCAGGTCCAGCGTCCAGTGGTTGGGGCCGCTGCGGCCCAGCACCGCGCCCACCGTGGCTGCGCCGTCGTGAATGGTGGTATTCACCTGGGGCTGAAAGCCGTAAGGGTACAGCGACGGAATCACATCGTTGGGCTGGCTGGCGGGCAGCACCCACAGCGTGGCGGCCTGCCCGCGCCGGTAGTTGTAGCCGCCAAAGGCGTAAAACGCCAGCTGGTCGCTGGCCACGAGGCGGGCGTTGACCAAGCCGCGCCCGTTGAACACGCGGGCGTCGCCGTTGCGCTGCTCAAAGTCGGCGTAGGTTTTGCCGGCGGCGGCCAGGGCAGCTTGTTCGGCAGCCGGGTTGTTGGCCACAAACACGGGGCTCAGCAGCGGGTCGCGGCGGTAGCCGCGGGTGGTGCGGTCGCGGTAGTCGGCGTCGGCGGTGAGGTTCAAAAAGCCTTTTTCGCCCAGGCGGAAGCCTTTGTTAACGCCCAGCAGCGTGGCCAGGCCGTCGCCGGCGGTGGTAACGCCGGTGCTGGCCAGCACGCTGCCCGCGTGGTTGTCGCTCTTGAGGTTGATGTTCATCACCCCGGCAATGGCGTCGGAGCCGTACTGGGCCGCGGCGCCGTCGCGCAGTACTTCCACGCGCTCCACGCCCAGGCTGGGCAGGGTGTTGAGGTCGGTGCCGACGTTGCCCAGGCCCCGGTTGCCCAGCACGTTCACCAGGGCCGTGGTGTGGCGGCGCTTGCCGTTCACGAGCACCAGCAGCTGGTCGGTGCCGAGGCCGCGCAGGTTCGAAGGGTCCACGTGGTCGGAGCCCCCGGCGGCGGTCTGGCGCGTCGAGTTGAAGGCCGCCACCGAGTAGTGCAGCAGCTGGGTAAGGTCGGTTTGGGGTGCGGTGCGGGCCAGGGCGGCCACATCCACCACGTCCACCGGCACGGCCGAAGCTAGGGCCGTACGGTCGTCGCGGCGGGTACCTACGCCCACGGTTTCCACGTTCAGGACCACGGCCAGGTCGGTGGGCTGGTCGGCCTTCAAAAACACGTTGGTGATGCTTTGGGTCCGAAAGCCGGGCTGCCGCACCTGCACAATGTAGGGGCCACCGGCAGCCAAGCCCGTCAGCACAAAGCGCCCGTTGGCATCGGTGATGACGGTGCGCCGCACACTGGTATTCAGGTTGATGAGTATCAGCGTGGCTTCGGCTTGCGGCGTTCCTTGGCCGTCGGGGCTGGCCGCTACCACTTGGCCGCTGAGGCTGGCTGTGGCCGCAGAAGCAGCGGCCGGCGAGGCGGGAGTAAGCGGCACTTTGGTCTGGCCCTGGGCCGTCGAGTACATCAACCCGGAACCCATCAACAAGCCGAGGAAGCGCCTGGAAGTGAAAATATGCAGCATAGAAAAAAGTTAAAGGTGCGCGTGGGCAGTGGGCCAAATGTAGTAAGCAAGTGCCCGGCGTAGGTTGTTTTAAATGGCTGAAATCGAAACCAGCAAATACAAGGTTGTGTCCTCCTTCAATGCGTCCCATCATCACCTTGTTTATCAGACAGGTAATAGCGAGTTTAAATAAGGGCTTTGCTTGTGTAAAAAAGGGTGCAAATAAAATTCTGAACAAATAATTACTAGTAAGCAAATGACTATTAGGTATTTGTTGGTATAATGACCGGCTAAAAACATAATTTCGCGCGCAATGTTTGTATAATTGTACCCAAGCTCACAAGCTGTAACCCCTTTTATGAAAAAATACCACACGCTCCTGTTAGCTGCCTCTTGCAGCCTTTTGTTTGCTTGCAGCAAAAAAGAAGACCCGGCGCCGGTTGCCGCCACCACCACCGCCTTGGTTGCCGTCATCAACGGCGCACAACAAGTGCCTACGCCGGTTACTTCCGCCGCCACGGGCGAGTTCTCGGGCACTTACAACGCTTCCACCAATCAACTCACCTACACCGTGACGTACCGGGGCCTTACGCCCACCAACGCGCACATCCACACAAGCCCATCGGGGCCGGGCAGCACGGGTTCCGTGTCCATCTCATTCGCTAGCCTCGCCTCGCCCATCCAAGGCACCGTTACGCTGACGCCCACCCAGGCCACCGACCTGCTCGGCAACAAGATGTACGTCAACATCCACACCGCTGCCTTTGGCGGCGGCGAAATCCGGGGCGACATTCACCAATAGATAGGTCGGCTCCGGCTGCCCACCAAAAAAAGCGCCCCGGCTCTACCAGAGCCGGGGCGCTTTTGCGTCCGATAAAGTCGGGGGCCGGGCTATTCCAGCACCACGCGCTGCGTGGCTGGAGCCTTGCCCGGCGCCTGCACCGTGAGCAGGTAAGTGCCCGAGGCTAAGCCCGCCGTGGGCAGGCTGGCGCTGGCCCCGGCAAAGACAGCGCGGGCCACGGTGCGGCCCAGTACGTCGCGTAGGGTGACGGTGGCGGCGGGCAGCGTGGCGGGCAGCACCACGCGCAACGCAGCGCCGGCCAGGGTCGGGTTAGGCCAGAGCTGGAAGCTGATAGCCTCGGCTGCGGCTCCCGTGGCCAGCGGCCCGGCCGCCGGGCCAAGCAGCAGCGCAAAACGGCCGGCGTTGGCCCCGGCGCGGCCCAGCGGGAAAACGTAGTCGGGCTGCTGGCGCAGGTCGGTGGTCAGGTTCAGCTCGGCGTCGAAGAGCAGCACGGGCTGGTTGGGGGCAAAACCCTGGAGTGCAGTAGCGGCCAGGCGGTAGCTGCCCGCCGCCGGAGCGCTCAGCACCAGGGGGATGCGGTTGGGTAGGTTGGCAAGGGGCAGGCCGCTGATGGCCAGGGCCTCGTTGGCGGCGCCGGGCAATTGAGTGGCCAGGCTCAGGGCCGTGCCGGGGTTGGGCAGCTTGGGCGCGTCGAAGCGGGCGTCGGTGCCGGTGGCGGTGGCCCCGGCGGTCAGGTAGAGCACCGTTTCGTCGGAGGTCAGGGCGGGGTTGGCTACGGCGCTCAGGACCAGGCGTAGCAGGGGGCGGGCATCGGCCACCGGCCGCAGAAAGGCCGGGTTCGTGTAAGTAGTGGCCCGGTAGGCATTCTGGAAATTGAAGCCGCCCGGCACCGCCTGCGTGGTACGAATAAAGAAGCCCTGCATGGCCGGCAGCACCCCCGTGAAGCCGTTCTGCCCCACGCCGTTGATGAAGGCCCGGTACTGCCCACCGTACTGGCTGGTGGGCTCAAACACGTAGATGGCATCGGCCAGGCCCGCGGGCAGGGCGCCGGGCGTGGCCGTTACCGTGGCCCAGTTGAGGGGAGCCGGGTAGGGGTTGCCCAGCAGCTGCCAGCCACCTTCGGCCTGCGGAGCGCGGCCCAGCGGCCCGGTGTTAAGGGAGCCATTGTTGAGGCTGCCCGTCAAATCGACGGTGGCGGCGGGGGCAATATTGACGGTGTAACTGCGGGTGGGGGCCAGTATACTACCGGTGCCGGCCGGGCTGCGCCAGCCGGTGGCAAAGGTTGGGAAGGCCGGCGTGAGGCGGCTCTGCTCGTAGTCGAACACGTTGGGAAACTGGCTGCCGCTGAGGGCGGGCGCGGGCAGGGCGTTGTAAGCCGCGTTTACCTGAGGGGCAAACAAGCCCGGCACGGTCAAATCGGCTACGGTGGTGCCTTGCACCGGCGAGCTGTAGTGGCGGTAGCCCGGTCCGGCGTAAGCCGTGGCCGGGCTGATGTGGCGCTGCATCGTAGCAACGCCGCTGCCATTGTTGAGCACCACGCCCGCGCCGGCGTTCACCACCATGGCCGTAAAGGCCGCGTCGGAAAGCAGCGTAAGGTTATGAGTTCCCAGGCGCAGGTCGCCGCCGTTCAGGGTCAACATCCGGCGCACGGCCACGGCTTGGGTCAGGTCGAGGGCGGTAGCGCTCAAGTTGCTCAAGCTGCGCACGGTGGCGGGCAGGCCCGACCCGGTTACCTGGGCGTTACCTGCGTACAGGTAGCTGGCATCGTCCGAGAACGAACGGGGCGTTAGCTGCACCTCACCGCTGGCCCCGCTGGCGCTGATGCCCTGGGGCGAGCAGACGTGCAGCGTGGCCCCGGCGGCCAACATAAAGTTGCCCGTGCCGGTGATGGCGTTGCAATTGGATTGTAGCGTTCCGCCATCCTGCACGAGCAGCGTGCCGCTCACACTCAAAGCGTTGCCCAGTTGCAAGGTGCCGGCTCCGCCCGTAGCCGGGCCGGTAACGGTGACGTTGCGGTAGCTGCCGCCCGGCAGGTTGAGGGTGGTGCTCACCACGAGGTCGGCCAAATCGGTGGTGAAGCCGATGCTGGCGGCGGGCGAGGTGGCCCCGCCGCCGCAGTTGCTCACCAGGTTCAGGGTGTAGCTGGTGTTGGCCATGAGGCCCGTAAGGGTTACCGGCGACGTCGTTACGGTGTAGGTGCTGGTGGCGGGCACCGTGGTCAGGGTATAGCTGCTGGCGGTGGCGCTGGGCGTAAAGCTCAGGCTGGCCGTGGTGCTGCCAATGCTGCCCATACTCAGGCCAGTGGCGGCGTTGCAGGGCGTGGGCAGAGTGCTAAAGCTGGTGCTGGCCGTGGCCGAAGCATTGCCCGCCGCGCAGTTGGTGTGGATGCTGACGGTGTAGGCGGTGCCGGGCGTGAGGCCCGCGAAGCTAACCGGCGAGGCCGACACCGTTTGGGTGGTGGTCACGGGCACCGTCGTCACGGTGTAGGTGTTGGCCCCGCTGGCGGCCGTGAAGCTCACCGTGGCCGTGGTGCTGGTGGCGGTGGTGCTGAGGGCCGTGGGCGGCGGACAGGTGGTGCTGAAGGTGGCCGTGGCGGCACCCGACGTAACCCCACCGGCGCAGCTGCTCACCACGTTTACCGTGTAGGCGGTGCCGGGCGTGAGGCCCGTGAGGCTGGCCGAGGTGCCGCTCACGGTTTGGGTGGTGCTAGCCGGGGTGGTCGTTACGGTGTAGCCGCCAATGGCGGTGGCGCTGGCCACGAAGCTCACGCTGGCCGTGGTGCCGGTGATGCTGCTCACGGCCACGCTGGTGGGCGCATCGCAGGCCGCCGTCACCACCGTCCACGAGTAAGTGGCCGGCGAGGCATCGGTGTTGCCGGCATTATCCACAGCTCGCACGGCAAAGGTGTGGCCGCCCAGAGCCAGGCCCGAATACGTAACCGGGCTGCTGGTCGTCGCAAACGAGCCGCCGTCCAGGCTGGCTTCAAAGCGCAAAACTCCATTTACGTCCGTCCCCGAAAAAGTAAACGTAGCCGAGGTGCTGGTGGTGATGGCGGCCGGCTGCGAGTCAATCGTTGTTTGCGGGTTGGTGTGGTCGAGGATGTACGTCTGACCGCTGATGAGGCCGCCGCTCAGGGCGTTGCCCGGCGCGTCGGTGATGCCGGTGCCGCTGGCGTTCACGTCGAGGCGCAGCGTACCGTCGCCGCTCAATGCGTTCACCGTCACATCAAACCCGGTATTACCCGAGCCGCTGACAGCGGCCACGGCGCTAATCGTACCGGCGGCCGTGCCGGTGGTGCTGAGGGCAAAATCGCCGCTGCTCACGCCCGTCACGGATTCGCTGAAGACAACGCGGAACACCACGCTGGCCGCGTTGGTGAGGGCCGCAGCCGGGGTTTGGCGGTTGCTGCTGCTCACGGTGGGGGCCACGCCGTCTACGAGTACGCCGGTGGTGCTGGCCACGCCGTTGAGCGTCAGGTTGGCGTTGGTGCCGCCCGCGTTGCGGAGGGTGCCGCCGTTCAGGGCCAGGGCTGCGCCCAGGGTCACGCCGTTGGCATCAAAATCGCCGGCGGGCACCGTGTAGCGGAACGTGAGGGCCGTTGTGCCCGAGCCGCCGAGGTAAGTGGCCTGGCGGGCGGTGCTGCCCACCGCAAGGGGCAGGCTGGGGGTGCCGCCGGCGGTGTTCACCGTAATGCTTTGGTCGAAATTAATCGTAAAATTCAGGTTCTGGCCGATGATGTACGTGGCGTTGGCCGGGGCCACTACGCTGGTAACCACCGGGGCCGCCGTGGTGCTGAACGGGGCCGTTGCCGCGCCCGAGGTAGCGCCGGCGGCGCAGTTGCTCACCACGCTTACGGTGTAGGCGGTGCCGGGCGTAAGGCCCGTGAGGTTGGCGGAGGTGCCGCTCACCGTTTGGGTGCTACTGGCTGGCGAGGTGCTGATGCTGTAGCCGCTGCTGGCCGAGGCGCTGGCCGTGTAGCTCGCCGTGGCTGAGGTCGAAGTCACGGCGCTCACCGTCACATTAGTTGGGGCATTGCAGGGCAGCGCCGGGTTGGTCACGCAGATGGTGAAAGCGCCGTTGGCAGGCTGGGCAGGGCCGAAGGCGTAGTAGCGCACAAAGTACGTAGTACCCGCCGTGAGGGTGCTCAGTGTCAGGGTTTCGCCGCCGCTGCCCAGGGCATCGCGGCAGCCCACATTGGTCAGGCTGCCGCAGCTGCCGCTCAGCACTTCCATTACGCCGTCAAAATTGCTGCCCGCCACCGTAATGGTGTGGGTGGCGTTGTTGGCGACGAAACGGTACCATACGTCGAGCGCCGTGGTGGCCGTGAAGCCCGCGCAGTTAATGGGCGTCTGCGACTGCGTGGCCCCCGTTACGGTGCCCGCTGTGGTGGTGCAGGCGGTGGCCGACGTCAGCAGCACGTTGCTGGCGCAGTCGTCGTTGGCCGGCCCGGCTGGCCCGGAGGTAAAGTTGGTGGTGCCCGCTGGCGAAGTGGTGCCGCCGGCGCAGTTGCTCACCACGTTCACGGTGTAGGCCGTGTTGGGCGTGAGGCCGCTCAGCGTGGCCGTGGTACCACTTACAGTTTGGGTGGTGCTGGCTGGCACAGTGCTGACGGTATAGTTCGTGGCCGCCCCGTTGCCCGTAAAGTTGAGCGTCGCCGAGTTGCCGCCGATATTGCTAACTGTCAAATTGGTAGGTGCATTGCAGCCCGCCGTAGTGCTGAATGGGGCGGTGGCCGCCACCGAGGTAGCGCCGGCGGCGCAGTTGCTCACCACGCTCACGGTGTAGGCGGTGCCGGACGTCAGGCCCGTGAGGTTGGCGGAGGTGCCGCTCACCGTTTGGGTGGTGCTGGCCGGCGAGGTCGTAACGGTGTAGCCGCCGCTGGCCGTGGCGCTGGCCGTCCAGTTCACGCTGGCCGTGGTGGTGGTGATGCTGCTCACTGTCACGTTGGTGGGCACATCGCACACGGCTCCGGCCGTGATGGTGAAGTTGGCGTTTGAGATGTCAAAAAAGTAGTTGCCCACGGCTTCCACCATCACCCGCGCTGTGGTGGTCGCGGTGTTGGGGGCCGTCACGGTGGCCGTGCCATCGTTGGCGGTATTGGCCAGCAGGGTGGTGGGGTAGGTCAGGCCGCCGTCGGTGCTGAGCAGGATGTTGACGTTGGCACAGTTCACGTTGTTGGTTGTGGTACCGGCCACGTTCCAGGTCACGGTCTGGCTGCTGCCGCCGGTCCAGGTGATGGCCGTGTTGGGGGCCGTCACGAGGAAGGGGCCAGCCGTGCCGTTTACGGTCAGGGCCACGGTGCCGGTGTTGGTGACGGCCCCAATGGGGCCGTTGGCGGTTTCGTAGCTGTCGCGCACGGTGCAGCGAAAGGTGAGGGGACGGGCCACGGTGGGCAGGCGCTCGTTGCCGGCGGTGTTGGAGTTGGTGTTGGCCGTGAGGTCGGGCAGGTTCGGGAAAAAGCGCGTGGGGCTGACGTTGGGCACCACCGACCGGAACAGCGGCACGTCGTCGTTGGTCACCTGGGCGGTGGTGCGAGTGGCGGCGTTGCTCAGGTCGTACTGCTCCCAGCAGTAGGTCAGGGTGCGGCCGTTGGGGTTGGTGGCGCTGGCCGTGAGGTGGAACGGGGTGCCCTTGGGCAGCGTCAGGCTGCTGGCGGGCAGCGTCAGCACGGGTGCGCTCAGGCCGGTGCCAGCGCTGGTGCCGCAGCTGATAGTACCCAGAAACGTCATTACCTCATCGTAGCTGGCGGTGTGGAAGTACGGGTCGGAGTTGTTCTGCACATCGTCGCCACAAATGCCGGCGTAGGCCATGATGGTGCTGCCCGAGCCCGGCTCGTAGGCCGTGCCAGCGTTGCGGTTGCCCGTGCAGCTGCCCCCGGTGTTGTTATTGAAAGTATGGTTGCCCCCAAACTGGTGCCCCATCTCGTGGGCCACGTAGTCAATGTCGAACGTGTCGCCCACGGGCGAGCCAGACCCCGTCACGCCCTTGGCCTTGTTGGAGGCGCTGCACACGCAGCCCAGAAACGCCACCCCGCCCCCGCCGGTGCTGAACACGTGGCCAATGTCGTAGTTGGCCGAGCCAATCACGGCGTTCACGTTGGTCTGGTTCTGGCCCAGCATGGTAGAGCCGTTGTTGTTGGTGTAGGGGTCGGTGGCCGAGTTGGTGTACACAATGCTGGTGTTGTTGGCCACCAGCACCATCCGCACGGCCACTTCGCGCTCGTACACGCCCACCACCCGGTTCACGCTCGTCACGATGGCCGCCTGCGCCAGCGCCACGGTGCCTCCATGAAAGGCGGTGTACTCGCCCGTAGCCGCTACCGCCAGCCGGAACGTGCGCAGCGTACCGCCGCTGCTGCGTGCCAGCGGGCCGCTGGCCGTGGCAGCAGCGCGGCGGGCACGGGCGGCGCTCAAGTCGGCAGCGGTGGGCGCAAAGCCGCAGGTGGGCACGGCGTTGCCGGCGGCGGCGCGGTTCATGTCGCGCTTCCAAAAGCTGAGGCTGTGGGCCTGGTCGCCGGGCCGGGCCGGGTCGATGTAAAAAGTGCCGGTAGCGTCCGACAGCACCTGGGCGTGAAACCCGTGGGCCGTCACGTCGAGCCGCACGGTGGCCGTGGCATCGTCCAGTCCTACACCGGCGTAGGTGCGAATATCCGGGAGCTGCGCGGCCAGGCTGGGCTCCATCACCGGGGCTTCGCGCACGGCAAAGCGGGCGCTGCTGCCGTCGGGCAGGGGCAGGGCCAGCACCAGGGCTGCGGCTCCGGCGCGGCCCGCGGGCGGGGCCGTGGCCAGGGCCGCCCGCAGGCCGCCGGCGTCAAGCGTGAGGGCACGGTAGCGCGTCAGGGCCATAGCTTCGGCCGAGGCCCCGGCTGCCGCCCGGGCTGCCCCGTCCTCCACAAAAAACGATTGGCCCGGCCGCTGCTGGGCTGGGGCGACGAGCGTGGCGAGCAGCAGCCCGGAGGCGGCCAGCAGGCGAGGGTAGCGGTGTTTCATGCCAACGGACTTTGAGCGTAATCAAAAAGGTAATCAAATGTAAGCAATGGGCTTATCAATAACAATGCTTGGCCTGGCCGAGCCGGGCTGCCGCCCACCCAATCGGGCATAAAAAGAGGTGTTTCTGCACCAGAAACACCTCTTTTTATGCCGTAGCCCCGACGAGAATCGAACTCATATCTAGCGTTTAGGAAACGCCTATTCTATCCGTTGAACTACGGGGCCGGTATCAACCGGTATCGGGCCGATGCAGCAAAATTACGCTGCCATCGGGTATAGTTTCAGAATGCAGTCAAATTGTGACAGAATGCCGCCGGGTTTGGGTATTCGGTTTTTGGTGTTGGGAAAACCGTCGTGCATCGGCCAATTTTTTGTTCCCTCACCACTTTCCCTGCCGTAGCTGCTCGGGCAGCAGTACCCGAATGTGCTTCGGCATCAACTCAATCAGTTCATCCTGCCGAAACTCGCTGAGGATGCGGCTGAGCGATTCGGGGGCGGTGCCGACGAGGGCCGCCAGGTCTTCGCGCGAGAGCTGGACGAGGGGCCCGGCCACGCCAGCGCTGGCTTGCTGTTCGTGCAGGCGCAGCAGGGCGTCGGCCACGCGCTTGCGCAGCGAGTTGTAGGCCATGTCGAGCAGCAGGGTTTCCTGCTCGCGCACGCGGCCAGCCAGCAGGCGCACAAACTGCTGGCCCACGGCCGGGTTGCGAAACACGAGCTGGGTAAAATCGTCGGCCGGAATGTAGAGCAGGGTGGCGTCGTCCAGGGCCACGGCGGTGTCGTGGTGGGCGGTGCCTTCGAGCAGGGGCTGGTGGCCAAAAAAGTCGCCGGCTTGGTAGAGGCCGGTGATTAATTCCTTGCCGCCCGCGGTTTGCTTGCTGGTTTTCACGCGGCCGGCCTGCACGAAGTAGAGGCGGGTGGCCTCGTCGCCCTCGGCGTAGATGATGTGCTTGCGGGGCACGGCGTGGGGGCGGCGGTCGGCGCAGAGGCCGCCGAGGCTGCCCACGCGCTGGGCGTCGTCCAGAAAGTCGCCCAAGCCGGCGGGCGCGGTCAGGTCGTAGTCGGGCCGGAGGTGCTGGAAGCGGGCCAGCCGGCCGGCAATGGCGCTGAGTAATTCGCTGCTGTCGAAGGGCTTGGTGAGGTAGTCGTCGGCGCCCAGGCCCATGCCCTTGCGCAGGTCGCTGCGCTCGGTTTTGGCGGTGAGGAAGATGAACGGTACGCCCGCCAGTTGGGCGTTTTGGTTGAAGATGTGCAGCACGCCGGAGCCGTCGAGCACGGGCATCATAATGTCGCAGACCACCAAATCGGGCTTGGCAGCCAGGGCTTTTTCGACGCCAACTTTGC